>JBKPBM010000251.1:0-3402 GCA_046744325.1 Actinomycetota bacterium
AGATACTCACGCTCCGGTGTGAGCTCGGCGACACCCACCGGGGGCGCGGTGTCGAGGCCGTGGTCCCGAAGGTACCGAAGCATGTAGTCCTCGTACTCCACCATGCGCCGGACGGAGTTGAACGATCGCTCGTCCTCGAGCGCGCCATAGAGGATCGAACGACCGAGCTTGTACCAACGGTCGGCCCGAAGGTGGTTCGTGGCGTAGAGCTTCGCGAACAGGACGGCGCTGTCCATCAGCTCGATCCGGAGCGGGGTGGAACCGCCCGACCCCTCCAGCCCGAAGGGCTGCACGGAGGAGACCTCCAACCCCAGCTGATCGCGAAGGGCCACGTCGATCGCCTTTGTGCGCGCCTCGGTGAGCTCGAGGTGGGCGCTTCGCCCATGGCGGCCGTAGCGCACGGGAAACACGGTATCTGGGGCGAGGAGCCGGTATCCGAGGAAGCCGATGGCGGTCGCTCCGGCGAATCCGATGAGGAGTTCCACGAGCGTGTTCTCGCCGTCCGCCAACAGTACGAACGCCAAGACTGTGCACATGAACAGCGTGGCGAGCTCGGCTGCTCGTCGCCACCACCCGGCCGGGGCCAACCCGTAGACGACTCCAAGAAGCGTGACCACGAGTCCGGCCGCAGCGAGTGACGGATGGCCCACCAGGCCGGTTCCTTCCCCGCCGGCGGTCGGAAACCACCGCGCCAGGATGTTGACCAGCACGACCGTTGCGATGAACACGGCGAGGTGCCTCCACCGCTTCCATACGACCAATGCCCCGATGACCGCCCATCGCAGGACGTACAGGAGCCAGGGCCCGAACACGGCGCGGATGGCGTCGGCCAGATGGTGGGTCACTTCCGGATGGATCCACCTGGAACTCCAGCGGTCGATCGCCCGCTGGACCTGGCCGGCCGAGCCAGAGTTCCTGCCCCACCAGTAGATCAAACCCAGGACAACGACCACGAGGATCCAGAGCCAGGTGACCCCTCGGAGATCGCGCGGGAGCGGTGGCGGCTCGCCAACGGGTCGCCGCCGACGACGGCGACCCAACCGCCCGGGAGCCGGCGAGAGAACAGCGATCGGACTCACGCGTGACTCGATCGAGCGTCCAGGCAAAGCCATTCGAAGGCGCGCCTCAACGCCGACGCCAGATTGCCATGCACGACACCCCGCCGGGGCACGTGGCTGTGGCACACCTCCTCGAGCCCGCACGGCCATCCCACCGATCCGACAGCCAAGGACGGACATGCGCGGCTGCTACGGTCGCTCCAGGGCCTCAGTTTCCGATCTCGTGACCCGGTCACCAGGGCCGAAGGTCCCGGCGCGTCGGGGCCATGCTGCTCCGCTCCGACCTCGGCTTGGAACCAATCGCCGGCGAGGTGCCTGCTCGCACGAGTTGACCGGCCGCCCCCGAGGGTCGATTGGGGGCCCCCGCTGGAGCGTCGCAACCTCAGCTCGTCCACTTGCAACCGGCTCGAACGCAGAGCTGCCTGACGCTCGGCCCCGGTGGTTGAGCCAGAGGATGCTCCTCTCGGCAGAGCCCGCCCCATTCGCCTGCTCCGCGAGCCGCGGCTCACGTCCGATGGAGTGCACGCCGCCCGTGGTCAGGATGGCATCAGAGGCTCAGCGCACCGTGCCAGCCGAGCTCCGATGGATTCTGGAGAACGCCTGGTGGCTGACGTTGATCCTGCTTCCCCTCGATAGGGCCGCCCCGTGGTGGGGAGGAGCGCGCGCTCGGATCAGGGACGATTCCGAAGTCGATGGCCTCTTTCAAGGAGCGCGGGTCCAAACTCTGGGACCGTCAGAGTTCCAGCACTCGGTAGAGGTTCCAGCGACCGGGGACTCCCTTCAACTCGTGCCAACCAGCTTCCTCGAACACCAGTCCCGATCCAGCCGTGAGGTCCTTCACCGTCTGCGACGCCAGGACCTCGTTGGGGCCGGCCAGAGCGGCCACTCGGGCTCCGATGTGGACGGCGATCCCACGGATGCCCTCCGGGGTCCGCTCCACCTCCCCGGTGTGGCAGCCAGCTCGCACCTGGATATCGAGATCGCGTACGGTTCGACAGACCTCCAGCGCACACTCGACCGCTCTCGCCGGCCCGTCGAAGGTGGCCAGGAACGCGTCGCCGGCTGTGTCGACCTCCCGGCCGCGATGCATCGCGATCGCCGCCCGGACCCTCTCGTGATGCCCGGCAAGGAGGTCCTTCCAACGCGTATCTCCCAGGGACGCAGCGATCCCGGTCGAGTCGACGATGTCGGTGAAGAGCACGGTTGCCAGCGCGCGTGTGGGCTCGCGGGCCGCCCGTGCGCCGACTAGGAACTCCTCAACGGCGTCGATGACGGCGTCCGATTCCCCCACCCAAGGGTTGGCGTCCTCGCCAGGGAGCTCGACCAGCTTCGCCCCCGGGATCCTCTTCGCCACGAAGCTCGCGCTGCCCCCCACGAGCTGGGGCCGGCTCAGTCGGGACGGACGGAAGAGAACCATCGTCGGCACCCGGATCGAAGGCAGCACCGACGTGAGATCCGTCTCTCGTTCCCGCTGGTGATACGCGACCCACGTGCCGGGCGTGCAGTTCAGGGGGAACATGCGGACGGCCCACTCCATGTATCCGGGATCGCTTCGGACCGATGGCTCCAGGTTTCGCACGTACTGCTGGACCCGGTCCCACGCGCTCGATACGCGTTCGAACATATTGATGTATCCATCCCACTCGTCCGCGGACATGAGCCATGGCTGCTCCTCGCTCCGCGTGGCAGCGGACGCAGGCTCGTACAAGACCAGGGCCGACACTCGCTCCGGGTGCCCGGCGGCAGTGAGGAGCGCGGAGAAGCCGCCGTCCGCGGAGAAGACGGCTGGAGGGGCCCCTCCCTGCGCGTCCTCGACCACGGCCAGAAGGTCGTCGACCTCCACCTCGAGCGATGGTGCCGGCGGGGTTCCGCTCGAGCACCCGAACCCGCGTCGGTCCATGACGATGAGGCGGGAGAACGAGGCCAGCCGACGGAGGAACTTCGCGTAGGGCGGCCACTCCCAGTTCCACACGAGGTTGCCCCATGGCGGGAGGTACATGAGGTCGATCGGACCGTCCCCCAGAACCTGATAGGCGATCCGTGTTGCTCCGCTTCGCGCGTAGCGGACCTCAGGCTGGGATTCCACATCCGGAATCCTGCAACTGCGATGGCGATGGATTCAAGCGAGGCGAGCCGAGATCGGGCGTTCACGCTGACTCCCAGTCGACAACAACCGGGTGCCTGAGGCCGGGGATCGGGAATCCCGCAGCCTCGGCTTCGATCGCGTCGCGGGCCCGGCGCGCGAGCCGGATCCACGGTCGGACCGTCATCCGATGCTGGGCGCGACGCCACGTCCCCACCAGCTCGCCCTCGACCAGCACACCCCCCCGGCAAGACATCGGAC
>JBKPBM010000166.1:0-3997 GCA_046744325.1 Actinomycetota bacterium
GTCCATCGTGCGTAAGGGGCGAGTCCTCGTCGCGTTGCTCATCTGCTCGCTGATCTCGGTGCTCGGTCCGGGGAGCCTGGCATCGGTGCGAGCGTCGAGGTGTGATTGGCAGGTGGTCTCCAGCCCGAACGAGGGAGACGCCTCGACGCTGTATGGGGTGGGGGCCATGGCCTCCAATGATGCGTGGGCGGTGGGGACCAGCCAGTTCCGATCCAAGGTCCGTGGGCTGACCGAGCACTGGGACGGCGCGTCGTGGAGCATCGTCCCGAGCGTGCACCCGCAGTCCAACAGTGAGCTTCGGGCGGTCGACGGAACGTCGGGCAGCGACCTCTGGGCCGTGGGCTTCAAGGTGGCGACCGGACCGTATCGCACGTTCGCCGAGCACTGGGATGGAAGCGCCTGGTCCTCGACTCCCACCCCGAACCTGGGCGCCGGCAGGAACAACTACCTCGACGGGGTGAACGTGCTCTCGCCCTCCGATGCCTGGGCTGTCGGGTTCCGGCAGGATCCGAGCACCGGGGCGGCCAGGACGTTGATCGAGCACTGGGACGGATCCGCGTGGTCGATCATCGCCAGCCCCAGTCCTGGCGATGCCGTCGGCGTGGACGAGCTTCTCGCGGTGAGTGCCAGCTCGTCCACGGACGTATGGGCGGCGGGGTTCGAGGAGGACGCTGCTCACCTGAACTGGCTCCCCTTGCTCGAACACTGGGACGGGACAGCCTGGTCCGTGACCTCGGCACCCACCGTCGATGCCGGCAACGTGCTGGATGCCGTGGCGGCTATCGGCGGGTCGGACGCGTGGGCGGTGGGGGAGTCCTTCGACGCCAACCTCCAGCATGAGTCCACCCTCACCATGCACTGGGACGGGACCTCCTGGTCGATCGTCCCCAGCCCGGACGTCGATGTCCGAAACGTCCTGCAAGGCATCGCGGCCGTATCGACGAACGACGTGTGGGCGGTCGGGGGCACCGGCGGATCGGGCCTCGGGCTCACCGACTCGCTTGCCGAACACTGGGACGGGACCTCCTGGACGGTGCTCGCGACGCCGCCCATCGGTTCGATGTATCACTACCTGAACGGTGCGTCCGCCGTCTCCACCGGCGATGTGTGGGCGGCAGGCACGTTCGCCGACCTGAACAACGAGACGTTGACGGATCACTACTGCGCGTAGGCGGGTGGCGTGATCGGGAGTTTCCGACCCTCACACGCTCTCTGCTCGGCTCACTCGTAGACTGCGGCAATGGCGTCCCAGGAAGGCTGGGAACGGTTCGATCGATTCACCCTGCGGTTCGTCGATCGGGAGCTTGAACGTGCCTACCAGCACGCCGATCAGGCCGAGGGAGTCCGGCGCGCCCGAACCGCCAGCCTCGTGGCCGCCGTGGTCTGGGTCGTCGTGGCGATCGTCGGCCCGCCCGCGGTTGGCGCGGAGCCCGCGACCGCCTGGGCGATCTGCGGAACGATGACCGTGTTCCTCCTGGCGACCGCGGGAGCGAGCCGCTGGGCTACCACCCAGCGTCGGCGTGACGCGATCGGTCTGGGGCAGCAGTTCGTCGCTGGATGCGCCGTCCTCGTCCTTTGTAAGGCGACCGGGGCGGTCGCGACGTACGCCATGCCAGGGATGATGCTCACGGCGGTGTTCGGCTTTGCCGTCACCCGTCACCCATTCGTGGGCTCGATCGCGATCGGGACGGCCTACTGCCTGCTGTTCCTCGGCGTCGCGGAAGGCAGAAGCCTCGGGTCCGAGGTCGTTCTCCAGCTCTTCCTCGTCGCGGCGACCGTGGTCGCCGGCTGCGTTGGTGCCTACCTGCTCGAACGGTCGCAGCGCACGGCCTTTGCCCAGGGACGGCTGGTGCGAGCCCTTCACGAGCGCGTCGATCTCCTCCTCCACCAGTACCTCTCGCCGGAGGTGGCTCGCACGCTGATCGAAGATCCGGCGCGGGCGGCGCTTGGCGGGATGGAGGTCGACGTGACGGTCTTGTTCGCGGATCTGCGCGGCTACACGGCCTTCGCGGAGCGCCGTTCTCCCGCCGAGGTCGTGGCGATGCTCAATGCTGCGTTCGGTGCTTCGGTGCCGATCGTGCTCGAGGAAGGTGGGACGGTGGTGCAGTTCATGGGCGACGCCATGATGGCGGTCTTCAACGCCCCCAGCCCCCAGCCTGACCACGCCCGACGGGCAGCTCGAGCCGGTCTAGCGATGCAACGTGCCGTTCTATCCCTGCCGGATCCTGGTGGACGGCCGAAGTTTCGGGTTGGCATCAACAGCGGCCCAGCCCTGGTTGGCAACATCGGGGCTGCGGACATCCGCAACTTCTCGGCGATCGGCGACACGACGAATCTCGCCGCTCGGCTTCAAACGTATGCGCAGGCGGGGAGCGTAGTCATCGGAGCGCGCACGTATGAGCTCATCCGGGACATCGCCGACGTCCGATCCCTGGGCACCCCCGCGCTCAAGGGGAAGGCGGAGGCGGTTGAGGTCTATGAGCTCGTCGGACTTCGCGACGATCCCGACGCACGCTCGCTCGAGCATCGCGAAGCACCCGTGAGTGGCGGCTCCTGAGAGACAGGCCTCGGTCCGACCGGGGTCTCGGGGCGCCTTCGCTGACAGCCGGCACCTCCGCTGAAGGGGTGGGGTGCAGCCGGAGCAATCGGCCCAGGCTTGGAAGTCCTGCGCGCTCCGAAGTCGACGAGATCCGTTCCTGGGGCGCTCGCGCCTGGGCCGAGGCTGGCGGCGCGCCTCTCGCTTGGCGCCTCACTCCCGGCACTCCTGCCCTTCGCCGTCCTCGCGGCGGACGACTCTCTCGGAGCCCTGTGGCGATATCGACGCCTCCTCGACGTCGGCGTCCTTGCTCGGGCCGTTCGTCGACGCCCCCGATGCGGCTGATCGCGTACGAGCCCGTCCGCCCATGGCGCCGAACGCCGCCACGCCCAGGCCTGCCAGGGCCAGCGCCGAGCCAAGGAGGCCCCACCCCACCCACGGGTCGTCGTACCTCAGGACGACGGTATGCCGGCCCGGCGGCACTGGGACCCCCTGATCCATGAAGTCGGCGGCGAGCACCGGCGCCGGTTGGCCGTCGACGGTGGCGTGCCAGTTCGGGTCGTAGACGTTTCGGACCAGGACCATCGCCGGGCCATCGGTCTGCACCTGGATTCGGGCAGCCTGATCGCCGAGCGGCTGGTACGTTGCCTGGCCGCCCGTGGTCCCGTTGGAGGGCGTCAGCCCCGGGGGCCGTTCCAGGACGACCGTGGCCTCCGGATCGAACAGTGGATCGGTCACCTCGTCGAGCGCCAGATCAGAGGATGCCGCCACATCCCATGCAGTGAGCACGGACGCGCGTGGCGCGGGGTCGGGAAGCTCGAACAGCTCCCATGGCCCCTGGCGCGTGACGCCGACGGCGCCCGGAAGGGGTGGGGATGGGCCCGCGCGGCCCACCACCCACCGCACCTGGAACAGGTCGAGGGCGATCGATGGCGGGCGGAAGAAGAAGCTGTCCTGGTACCCGATGGACTTCGGATCCGACTTCCGGACGAACATCCACTGGCGGAGCACCTGGCTCGAGTTGTACCCCTGGGCCTCCTCCAAACCGAAGAGCATGGAGCGCTGGAGGGTCATCAGCGGCCAGTACACAGGGTCCCGATACGGGCTGGGCAGGCGCGCCTGCCGCCCAACGGTCATGTACCGCCCGTCGCCGCCGGCGGCGAGCGCGCGCGAGATGGCGCCCTGGCGGAGATAGGCGGACAGGTTCACGGGTTGGAAGAAGGAGGTCAGGATGGGCTTCGGGTGACCGGTGGGGACGGGGTGCTCCGCGTTGAACAGGGTCAGCCCCAGCAGGCCGTTCGCCGCCAGCTCGCCGGCAAGGAGCACCGGGACCAGGAAGGCCAGGCGGGGGCGGGTCGCCGTCGTGCCGAGGCCGGCCGCCCCCGCCACCGCCCCGGCAGCCAGGATCCAGAGGTGGGGCCACGGCGTGAGGCGCGTCAGCGGAAGGACGCCCCACACGAC
>JBKPBM010000091.1:0-2694 GCA_046744325.1 Actinomycetota bacterium
CGACGCGATGGCCAGCGGGAAGCTGGCGGTGGTCGGGGAACTGGCATTCGACGAGCCCAGGACCAAGCAAGCGGTGGAGGTCATCCAGGCCCTCGGCATTCCCGGTCGGGTGCTCCTGGTCCTCGCAGCCCCGGATGAGGCGGTCGAGAAGTCCTTCCGGAACCTGGATCAGGTCAGGGTGGCCTACCCGGGCAACCTCTCCACCTACGACGTGCTCTCCGCCGACTCCGTGCTCTTCACCTCCGGTGCGCTGGACGTGCTGACGGGCGAGACCTGGGAGCTCCCCGCCAGGCCGAAGGACGAGGAGGAGGAATCAAACGAGGAGGTCGCCGAGGAGACCGAGGCAGCCGTCGAGGACGATGCGGACGAGGAAGAGGCGGACGAATGAAGAGCCCGCGCGACATCATCATCCGTCCGGTCGTCTCCGAGAAGTCCTACGGGGGGCTCGAGCACAACGCGTACACGTTCCTGGTGACCGGCCGCGCCAACAAGACCGAGATCAAGGAGGCGATCCAGCAGATCTGGAACGTCCGCGTGCTCTCGGTGAACACCATGAACCGCAAGGGCAAGGTCAAGCGCACCCGACTCGGGACGGGCCGCCGGCCCGACCAGAAGCGGGCGGTGGTCACCCTGGCCGCCGGTGAGTCCATCGAGATCTTCGAAGCGAAGGGCCCGTAGCCATGCCGATCCGCAAGTACAAGCCCACCAGCGCGGGACGCCGGGGCGCGAGCGTCTCCGACTTCAAGGAGATCACCCGGGACAGACCCGAGAAGTCACTGGTCAAGCCCCTCAAGAAGCGGGCCGGCCGCAACGTGTACGGCCGGGTGACCGCCCGGCATCAGGGCGGCGGGCACAAGCGCCAGTACCGCGTGATCGACTTCCGTCGCGAGAAGGACGGGGTGCCGGCCCGCGTCGCCCAGATCGAATACGATCCCAACCGCACGGCCCGTATCGCCCTGCTGCACTACGCGGACGGCGAGAAGCGCTACATCCTCGCGCCGAACGGGCTGGCGGTGGGGGACCGGCTCCAGTCGGGCGCGGGGGCCGACATCCGGCCCGGCAACGCGCTTCCCCTGGCCAGCATCCCGGTGGGCACGGTGATCCACGCGGTCGAGCTCCGTCCGGGCGGCGGGGCCAGGATGGCGCGCTCGGCGGGCAGCGGGGTGCAGCTCCTGGCGAAGGAGGCCGGGATGGCCACCCTGCGCCTCCCCTCGGGAGAGATCCGGCTGGTCGACGCGCGCTGCCGGGCCAGCATCGGCGAGGTGGGGAACGCCGAGCACGAGCTCGTATCCTGGGGAAAGGCCGGCCGCAGCCGATGGCTGGGCACGCGGCCCAGCGTTCGCGGCGTGGCGATGAATCCCGTCGACCACCCCCTGGGTGGTGGCGAGGGCAAGTCCAGTGGGGGGCGTCATCCCACCAGCCCGTGGGGCAAGAAGGAAGGCCGCACCCGCAAGCCCAAGCCGTCGGACAAGCTCATCGTGCGCCGGCGCGGGAAGAGGAGGGGCTGAACATATGCCGCGTTCGATCAAGAAGGGGCCATTCGTCGACGACTCGCTGATGGAGAAGATCGTCGAGATGAACCGCCGCGGGGACAAGCGGGTCATCCGCACCTGGTCCCGGCGTTCCACGGTGGTGCCCGAGATGGTGGGGCACACCATCGCCGTGCACGACGGGCGCAAGCACGTTCCCGTGTTCATCAGCGAGTCGATGGTCGGACACAAGCTGGGTGAGTTCGCGGTGACCCGGACGTTCCGGACGCATGGCCACCACACGGAGAGGAGCTCCGCGCTCAAGTGATGGAAGCGCACGCCACCGCGAAGTACATCCGGGTCTCGCCATCGAAGATGCGTCGCTCTGTCGATCTCATCCGGGGCCGGCACCTTGAGGACGCCCGTCGCATCCTCACCCTGTCCCCGCTCGGGCCGAATCGGATGCTGCTCAAGGTGCTCAACTCGGCGGCGGCGAACGCCGAGCAGAGGCAGGCCATCCCAGAGAACCTGGTGGTGTCGAGGGCGTGGGTGGACGAGGGGCCCACCATGAAGCGGTTCCGCCCGCGGGCCTACGGGCGGGCCACCACGATCCGCAAGCGGACCAGCCACGTCACCATCGTGGTGCGGTCGCTGGAAGAGGTGAGCAGTGGGACACAAGGTTAATCCGTACGGGTTCCGGCTGGGGGTCATCTACCCACACAAGTCGAAGTGGTACGCGCGGCGCCGGGAGTACGCCCAGGCCCTGCACCAGGACGTCCGGATCCGTCGTTACATCACCGGCAAGCTGACCCGGGCGGGCATCTCCAACGTGGACATCGAGCGCAAGGGCGACCAGGTCCAGGTGTTCATCCGGACCGCCAGGCCCGGGATCGTCATCGGGCGCAAGGGCGCCGAGGTCGATCGCATCCGCAAGGACGTCGAGAAGATCACCGGCAAGCGGGTGGACGTGAAGGTCGAGGACATGAACCAGTCGGCCAGCGAGCTTCGGCCCGAGACGGACGCCGCCCTCCTGGCCCAGGGCACGGCCGAGCAGCTCGTGGGCCGGGTGTCGTTCCGCCGGGCCATGCGCCGCACGGTCCAGACGGCCATGAAGTCGGGCGCGCTCGGGGTTCGGGTGCAGTGCTCCGGGCGCCTGGGCGGGGCCGAGATGTCCCGCCGGGAGTGGTACCGGGAGGGACGGGTTCCCCTGCACACGTTGCGGGCC
>JBKPBM010000327.1:0-5105 GCA_046744325.1 Actinomycetota bacterium
CCAGCTCCGACGTGACCGATGCACGCAGCGAGAGCTTGCGTTCCACATCACTGGTGTGAAAGCCCGGTGTCTCGCGAGGGACCAGGAAGCCGCGCACACCCTCGTCGGTCTGCGCCCACACCACGGCGACGTCGGCGATCCCGCCGTTGGTGATCCACATCTTGGTGCCGGACAGGATCCAGTCGGAGCCGTCCTTCCGCGCGGACGTGCGCATGTTGGAGGGGTCGCTGCCGAAGTCGGGTTCGGTCAGGCCGAAGCAGCCGATGGCCTCACCGGCCGCCATCCGGGGAAGCCACTCCTGCTTCTGCTCTTCGCTGCCGAACTTCCAGATCGGGAACATCGAGAGCGACCCCTGGACGCTGACCGCGCTGCGGAACCCGCTGTCGCCGGCCTCCATCTCCAGGCACGTCAGCCCGTAGCTCACCGCGTTGGTCCCCGCGCAGCCGTACCCGTGCAGGTGCATCCCCAGGAGCCCGAGCTTGCCCAGTTCCGGGAACACCTCCTTGGGGAAATGCGCCTGCTCGAACCACTCGTCGACTCCTGGGAGGACGCGGTCGGCGACGAACTCACGCACGGTGTCGCGGATCAGGCGCTCCTCGTCGGTGAGCAGGGCCTCGAGGTCGAGGAAGTCCTCGGGCCGCGGAGGGCCGGCACGGCGCCCGTCTGCCATCGCCGATCACTCTACCGGCCGTGAACCGGCCCGCGCCCCCCACCGGGGTAAGCTTCGCGGGTCATGGCCGAGGACACCGATCGCCCGGCGCAGCCCCGCGGGCCGCGCTTCGGCCTGGAGGGCGGCGAGCTCTCCTACGGCTCCTATCTTCGGATCCCGGAGCTGCTGCAGCTCCAGACCATCCTCTCCGACCCCCAGGCTCACGACGAGCTGCTGTTCATCGTGGTCCATCAGGCCTACGAGCTGTGGTTCAAGGAGGTCCTGTTCGAGCTCGAGGGGGCCCGGGCCGCCCTGTTCACCGGGGAGACGCATCGAGCCCGCCACTATCTCGATCGGGTCCACGCCATCGAACGCGTGCTGGTGGAGCACCTGGCGGTGATCGAGACGATGTCACCGCAGGACTTCCTGGAGTTCCGGCACAACCTGGCGCCGGCCAGCGGGTTCCAGTCGGTGCAGTTCCGGGAGATCGAGTTCATCTCGGGCCTGAAGGAGCCCGGGCTCCTTCGCCATCTCGCCGAGACCGAGGAGGAACGAGGCCGGCTGGAGCGGCGCCTGGCCGAGCCCACGCTGTGGGATGCCTTCGGCGCGCTGGTGGAGGCGAACGGGCTTCCCATGCCAGGAGACGACGAGGATGCCCGTCGCGAGAGCCTGCTTCGGATCATGCGCGAATCCGACAAGTACGCCGACCTCTTCTCCACGGAGGAGGCGCTCCTCACCCACGACGAGCTGTTTGCCGTGTGGCGCCGCCGGCACATCCTGATGGTCGAGCGCCAGATCGGGGCGAAGACCGGCACGGGGGGATCGACCGGGGCCTCGTACCTGCGAACGACGCTGGAGAAGCGGTTCTATCCAGAGCTCTGGGATCTTCGCAGCTACCTCTGAGCTTCCCTTTACGTCCCTCGACACATCCTCTTCGTATCTTCCACAAGAGATCGCGGTCGTCCATGGCCGCGCCGGGGGAATACTGAGATGCAGGAACCTCGAAGAGTCACTTGTTTCGGTTGAGGCGTGAATGGGCATTACGGAGGTGATCGTGGTGATGACGGGTGAGGACGTTCAGGTGGAGCTGATGGATCGGGCCGTCGCGGCCCAGGGAGAGGGCTTCAGCGCCGACGACATCCGCGAGTGGTTCGCCCGGAACGCTCCGGAGGTCGACCCCCTGTGGATCGACGGCCGGATCTCGGGCGACACGGTCAACGACGGCGGGCGCCGGCACATCCCCGAGCCGCGGAACCTCCTGTATCTCCGCGACGACGGCCTGTACGAGCGGTACGACCCCGAGCACCACGGCGAGTGGACCGCCGCGGGCACGCGCAAGGGCCACCTCACGCTGGTGGACGGCGACGGTGCGATGGAGCCCTGGGTGGTCGACGCCATCCGCGCCCGGACCCGCCGGCGGGCCGGCTAACCCTCGGCCAGCTCTTCGAGCCGCCCGCGCAGCTCTTCGATGAACGCCCCCGGCGGAGCCACTCGAATCCCGCTGCCCTTTGGCCGGAAGTGCTTGACGTTGAACGTCACCAGCCATTCGCAGCCGTTGGCCACGGCCGTAGCGAGGATGGGCAAATCCTTCCGGTGGGCCTGTCCAGCCACGGCATCGAGCTCTTCAGGCGTCGGATCTGCCACCCATCGGCAGGCCGCGTTCGCCAGGAGTCGGAACGCGGGCAGCGCGCCGGGAACCTTCTTGGCGAGATTGCGTTCGGCTTCGCGTCTGACCTGTTCCGAGGAGACCCCGTCGATGAGCCCAAGCTCGCTCAATCTCAGCAGGATGTGGCTAGCCCCGGCCGTCGAGGCCGAGCCCGCGATCAGGGCATCCGCGTCGATGAAGACGACAGGTCGCCGGTAGGCCAACCCGATCTACCGGTTCCCGGCCTTGCGCTCCTGCCGGAGCCCCTCAACGAGCTCTTCAGACGTCACGCCGGCGCGCCGAGCCTGCCCTTCGATCTCGGCCGCCAGCTTTGCGACGACACCGACCCGTGGGGCCAGCAGCATGATCCCGTCCAGGTCGATCAGTGTCAGAGGATCGCCATCCTGCAGGCGGTAGCGATCGCGGACCCGGATGGGGAGCGTGACCGTTCCCCTCCCCCTGACCTGGATCACCTTGGCGTCCATGATCGGCAGGGTATCAGGAATCAGGATTCCTGGAATACTGAATTTGACGGGGGGAAAGGATCACTCCAAGTAGAACGTGAAGAAGAAGCCCTCCTGCTTCATCCCCACGGCCTTGTACACCTCGTGGGCGACCGTGCGCTGGTACCCCGACTCCAGCGTCACGCTCCAGCACCCGCGTTCCCGCGCCAGGTCGAATGCCGCCTCCAGGAGCGCCCGCCCTGCCCCGAGGCCACGCCGCCCCTCGGTCACGATCAGGTCCGGGATCCACGCCTGCGGGGTCGTGCGATTGAGGCGGTCCCGGAACTCGAGCGAGCAGAATCCGACGGGCTGGCGATCCACCTCCGCGAGCAGGGACGCCGCGTCGTCCCGAGCAACGTGGCGGAGATAGACGACCCGCGCGGCCTCCCCCTCGTCCAGGCCGACGTCGGGCCGACCCAGCTCCGCCAGCAGCCCTGTGACCGCCTCGAAGTCGTCGGGCCGGATCCGGCGAACGGTGACCAGGGGAGTCTCGGCCTCATTCACTCGGGAACTGGTGGAGCTTGAAGTCCTCGCGCAGGACCTTCTTGTCGAACTTCCCCACGCTGGTCTTGGGGATCTCGGCCACGAACTGCACGTCGTCGGGCAGCCACCACTTGGGGAACTTCGGGGCCAGGAACTCGATCAGCTCGTCCCTGGTCGCCGACGCCCCCGGCTTCAGGACCACGCAGGCCAGCGGCCGTTCGTCCCACTTCGGGTGGGCCACCCCGATGACCGCCGCCTCCAGCACGGCCGGGTGTCCCATCAGCGCGGACTCCAGTTCGACCGAGGAGATCCATTCGCCCCCGGACTTCACCAGGTCCTTGGTCCGGTCGACCAGCTGCATGTACCCGTGCTCGTCGACCACGGCCACATCGCCTGTCCGGAGCCAGCCGCCATCGAAGCGGTCGGCGCCCGTCGGATCGTTGTAGTACTCCGCCGCGACCCAGTTGCCCTTCACCTGGACCTCGCCCATCGACTTGGTGTCCCAGGGCACCTCGGTCCCGTCGTCGGCCACCACCCGGAACCGCACGCCGGGCACCACCCGGCCCTGTCGCGCCCGGATGCGGAACCGCTCGTCCTCTGGGAGCTCCTCCAGCTCGGGCGACAGCTGCGAAAGGGACGCCACCGGCCCGGTCTCGGTCATGCCCCACCCCTGGACCACGTCGACGCCGACGATCCGCTTGAACCGCTCGATCAGGGACACGGGCACGGCCGAGCCGCCCGCGGTGATGTACCGGACCGAGGACATGTCGCGGGGGTTCTGCTCCAGGTACTGGAGGAGCCCGATCCACACGGTCGGCACGCCCGCCAGCACTGACACGCGTTCGCTCTCCACCAGGTCGGCCAGGGAGGTGGGGTCGGCGCTGAATTGCCCGGCGAACACGTGCTTCGCACCCGCCAGCGTGGCCGCGTACGGCATGCCCCACGCGTTGGCGTGGAACATGGGGACCACGGGGAGGACGACATCTCGTTCGGTGATGCCGACCCCCGAGGCGAAATTGAGCATCCACGAGTGCAGGACCATCGAGCGGTGCGAATAGACGACGCCCTTGGGGTTCCCGGTGGTGCCGGACGTGTAGCACATCGCCGCGGCGTCGTCCTCGTCGAGCTCCGGCCACGCGAACTCGGGTGAGCCCGAAGCGACCAGCTCCTCGTAGTCGATCGCGTCGGACAGGCTCCCTCGGTCACCCGGGCCCATCACGACCACCTTCGTTCCTGATCGAAGGTTTGGCCGGATCTTCTCGAAGGCCGGGACAAGGACGTCGTCGACGAAGACCACCGTGTCCTCGGCGTGGTTGGCGATCCATCCCACCTGCTCGGGATGCAGGCGGATGTTCAGCGTGTGCAGCACCGAGCCCGAGCAGGGGACGGCGAAGTACAGCTCCAAGTGCCGCGACGTGTTGAACCCGAAAGACCCCACGCGATCCCCGGGTTCCACCCCCAGGCCGGTGAGCGCGTTGGCCAGCCGGCTCGCCCTATCGCCCAGCTCCTCGTAGGTCTGGCGCGTCACGCCGGCCGCCGTCTTCGTCACGATCTGCTGGCGAGGATGGAAGGCCAGTGCTCGCTCGAGGATGCGGGTGAGGACGAGATCGTCGTGTTGCATGAGCCCTCGCATGGTTGCCTCCGTGTGCCTCGACCAGTCCGACGCTTCGCACCTTACCCCGACCCGACCGGCCGAGGGAATGGCGACTCCGTGGTGACCGCCGGGAAGACTTTCCGGAGATCCTCCTCGGAGACCATCCTCGATGGTTCCTCTAATAACGGTGTACAGGTCGTACACCCTTGTTCGAGGGTGAGTGGAGAGGCC
>JBKPBM010000336.1:0-1954 GCA_046744325.1 Actinomycetota bacterium
GGTCAGTGCCAGGCTGGTCGCCGGACCCACCGGCCTCCTCGGCCCGGGTTGCCCAGGAGGGGAACGGGAACCGCAGCTGGAGCGGGATGGGGATGTGGGGCTGCTGCAGGATCATCGAGCCGGGCTTCTGGATGGAGGCCCGCGCCCTGGTCACCGCCGGGAGGAACCCGTATTCGCTTCGCTGTGCCTCGGCCGTGTCCAGCCGTCCGACCACCCGGAACGCCGAGTTCGCGATGATCCGCCGTTCGACCTCCGACGCCGTCTGCTCCGCGCCGATCAGGATCATCCCCAGCGACCGCCCCCGCTCGGCCACGTCCAGGAGGACCTCCTTGATCGGTGACCACCCTTCGCGAGGGGCGTACCGGTTGAGCTCGTCCAGAACCAGGAAGGCCAGCGGTTCGCGCCGGCCCATTCGTTCCTTGTGCTCGAACAGCCGCTTGATCACCACGCCGGTGACGAACCGCTTGGCCCGGTCGTGCAGCGAGTGGATGTCGACGACGGTGACCTGGTTGGCCTCCCAGTCGATCCGGTGGGCCGCCGGGTCCTCGGCCTCCCGCCCCCGCACCAGGTGCCCCATCCGGAACCGGCCGGCATCCAGCCGCCGGACGAACGCGGCCACGGTCGCGTCCGAGAGGCGCCCTCGCCAGGGAGAGCGCTCGTCCTCCACGTTCTCCCTGATCAGCTCGCACAACGAGTCGAAGTCCCTTACCGGATACCCGCCCAGCGCCACGGTGGCGTCGTTGTCGGGGTCGTCGTCGCTCTCCTTGTCCAGGAACGACTCGACCCGGGCCACCAGGTCGGCGATCTGCGAGCGTTCGTCCTCGGCCTCGGCGAACAGGAACCGCAGGTACTTCTCGCGAACGAACTCCCGGACCGTCCAGTAGTAGGCGGTCACGCCCTCCGAACGGCTCTCCACCTGGGGCAGCGCGGCCCCCTTGACCCCGCCCCGCACCGGCGCCCACAGCCCCACCGACGCGAACGCTCCCACCGGCAGGCCCAGGCGCTCGTAGTCCTCCCGGCCCTGCTCGGGAAGACGGGCGTTGAGCTTGTCCAGCCACATCAGATCCTCGCCCTTGACGTTGAACACGATCGCCTTGGTGTAGATCCCGGCGGCGCCGAGCAGCGGCGAGTGGAATAGCGCGTAGAGCAGGAACAGCGCGTACGTGGTCTTGGTGGCCACGCCAGAGACCCCGCTGACGTTCACGTGCGCCCCGCGGGAGCCGTCCAGGAAGTCCAGGTCCAGGTATACGGGCTCCCCGTCGCGGGACAGGCCGGCGGGGATCCGGCGCTCCATCTGGTCGAAGTACAGGGCCTCGTCCCGGTCCTTGCCCCGCGCCCGGTAGGCGGCCAGGCCGGGCATCGGAGGGACGAACACCTCGGGCTCGAACCGGGTGGCCACCACCTGCGCCGCGACTGCGGTCTCCACAGGCAGGACGCCCCGATCGACCAGGAACACGTCGGTGTCGAACGAGGCCCCCTCATGACGGGCCCGGGCGTCCTGCACGATGCCGGCGATCCGAACCAAGCCACGCCCCGGCACCTCGGTGTCCACGATCACGGCGTCGTCGAGCTGGAGGTAGGCGTCGGGCGCGACCCCCACCCAGAAGGTCAGCGGGGTGGAGTCCTCGGTGCCGAGCACCATCCCCACGCGCTCGCTGACCTCACCGACAGCCTCGCCGCTCATGACCTCACACCCCTCCTTCGTGCAGCCATGACACCAGCGAGCGCCGGATCATCGCACGGTCGCCCATCCGGTGCCGAAGCCACGTCTCCAGCCCGGCCACCGGGGCCAGGTTCTGCGGGGCCCGAGGGTCGGCCGGCCGACCGGCGTAACCGGGGAGGATCGCCGTGACCAGGTCGGCGATGGGCAGCGCCCGGTCGAGCCCCACCCCCGATCGAACCTCGCACCGGACCAGCCCGGCATGGTCGTGCCAGGCCGGGCGACGTTCGGCGA
>JBKPBM010000016.1:0-3579 GCA_046744325.1 Actinomycetota bacterium
GGCCTCCATCGGCCACCGGAACCCGACCGGGTGCGCCTCGGCCATGTTCGAGCCCTCGATGATGATGCAGTCCGAGTTCGCCAGGTCCTGCTGGAACGTGGTGGCCCCGCCTCTTCCAAACGAGGTCCCCAGACCGGGGACCGTGGAGCTGTGTCATATGCGGGCCTGGTTCTCGACCTGGACGATGCCCAGGGCGGTGAACAGCTTCTTGATGAGGTAGTTCTCCTCGTTGTCCAGGGTGGCCCCGCCGAGGTGGGCCATGGAGAGGGTGTGATTGAGGGGGTTGCCCTGGTCGTCCTTGTCCTTCCAGTGCCCGTCGCGCGCCTTCTTCACCCGTTCGGCCACCATGTCCATGGCCTGCTCCAGTCGCAGCTGCTCCCACTGGGTCCCGTGTGGGCGCCGGTACAGGACGTCGTGGACCCGGTGGGTGCCGGTGACCAGCTGGAACGTGGCCGCGCCCTTGGGGCAGAGGCAGCCCTCGGAGATGGGGGAGTCGGGGTCGCCCTCGATGTCGGTGATCTTCTCGCCCTTGACGTACACGAGCTGCCCGCATCCCACGGCGCAGTACGGGCAGATCGACTGCACCACCCGGTCGGCCGACTTCGTGCGCGGCTGGAGCTCGAGGGTTCGCTTGGAGAACGCCGGCCGTCCGAGGGCGATCGGGTCGCGGGTCCGGGCCTGCCGGGCCAGGGGCCAGGCTCCCAGGGAACGGATCGAATCCTTCAAGCCCATCGAGTCCTCCATCGGCGGCGCCACCCGGCGATGGGTGTGGACTTCCCCGATTCGCCGCACTCAAACGGTCAGTCTGAAGCAACCCGAGCGTCTCGCACCAATCGCGCAGGTGGGGTGTCGGATCGGCTTGCCATGGGAAGAAGCAGACGAGAGGCCCGGTCCGGGGCCGGGCCACGCGAGAGGAGGTGCTCGCATGCCTCGCAGCGAATGGACCGCCAAGCAGGACCGTCAGTACGAGCACATCAAGGAGAGCTCGCGCCGGCGTGGCGCGTCGACGAAGCGAGCCAAGGAGATCGCGGCCAGGACGGTGAACAAGCAGCGCGCCCGTTCGGGCCAGTCGAAGACGTCGTCCCGTTCCTCCACGCACGACATGAGCTCCGGCAGGAGGGGCGGCCTGCGTTCCGGGACCAGCCGTCCGAAGGGCCGGACGAAGGCACAGCTCTACAACGAGGCCAAGCGGCGCGGGATCAAGGGCCGCTCGACGATGAACAAGGCCCAGCTCCAGCGCGCCGTGGACCGCGTGAAGTAGCGGCTCGGGAGGCCTCGTCGGTAAGCTGCCCCTTCGCGTGAGGTTCCATCCGACCCGGCGCTTCGCTCCCCAGTCCATCGCGGTGTTCGTGGCGTCGATGCTGGCGGTCGGCGCGGGGATCGCCGCGGCGGCCTCACAGCTCGGGGACGACGAGCCCGTTCACGCGAGCGCCCAAGGTTCAGGGCAGATCTCACCGCCGCCGGGGGCTGGACCCTCGGTGGGAACATCGCCACGGACGACCCCGGGCATCCTCCGGATCCCAGGGCCCATCCCCGGCTACCTCTTGATCGCCGATGCGGCGAACGACCGCATGCTCCTGGTCGATTCGAGCAAGCGGATCGTCTGGCAGTTCCCGCGTTCCGGAGCGACGCCCAGCTTCCCCATCCATTACGACGACGACGCGTTCTTCGGGCCCGACCACCGGGAGATCATCAGCAACCAGGAGGAGGGCCAGACCATCGTCGTGGTGAGCTTCCCGGAAGGGCGCATCACCTGGCACTACGGGCACCCGGACGTCGCGGGTTCCGGACCCGGCTATCTCAACACGCCGGATGATGCCTACCTCTTGCCCGACGGCACGCGAACGGTTGCCGACATCAAGAACTGCCGGATCCTATTCATCTCGCCGGCCGGGAAGATCGTTCGACAGCTCGGGACGACCGGCGTCTGCACGCACGACCCGCCGCGCGCGTTCGCCTCGCCCAACGGCGATACGCCGATGCCCGACGGCTCGACCCTGGTGACGGAGATCAACGGCTCGTGGATCGACGCGATCAGCGCGTCGGGAAGGCTCCTTTGGAGCGTCCATGCGCCCGTGGCCTACCCCTCGGACGCCCAGTGGCTGGGCGACGGTCGGATCCTGCTTGCGGACTACTCCTCGCCCGGCGCCGTCGTGATCATGTCCACCGCCGGCAAGGTCCTGTGGCGGTACGCGCCCACCTCCGGGGAGGCTCGCCTGGATCACCCATCTCTGGCGCTGATGCTTCCCAACGGGCTGATCGCGGTCAACGACGACCGGCGCGACCGCGTCGTCCTGATCAGCACGAAGACGAACCGGATCGTCTGGCAGTTCGGCCACACCGATGTGCCAGGGACCGCGGCAGGCTACCTCCACACGCCCGACGGGATGGACTTCCTTCCCTTCGAGGTGGCCATGGCGGACCCGGCGATCCAGGCCGTGGTGTCGAAGTCGCGCTGACCCCATCCTGGGCCGGGGTTCGGGGAGAGGGTCGACGGGCGCGGTACCATGGTCGCCACTTGGCCCTTCGGTGCGCCGCACCTGCCGGAGGGCCTACGAAGACCCCGAGCGACTCGCTCGCCGACCCGTACCGAGGAGCCGGATGGACAGCTACAACCCCAGTGAGATCGAGCCCCGGTGGCAGCGGGCCTGGGACGAGCAGGGGATCTTCCGGGCGGTCGAGGAGGACGACGGGCGGCCCCGCTTCTACAAGCTGCACATGTTCCCGTACCCCTCCGGCGACCTGCATATGGGGCACGCGGAGGCCTTCGCCATCAGCGACATCGTGGCGCGCTACCGCTGGATGCAGGGCTACAACGTCCTGCACCCGATCGGGTGGGACGCGTTCGGCCTGCCGGCGGAGAACGCGGCCATCAAGCGCGGGATGCACCCCAAGCCGTGGACCCTGCGGAACATGGCCGACCAGGAGCGAACCTTCCGGCGCTACGGGATGGCCTTCGACTGGACCCGCAAGCTGGCCACCTGCGACCCCGAGTACTACCGGTGGACCCAGTGGCTGTTCCTCAAGCTCTACGAGAAGGGGCTGGCCTACCGCAAGCTCGCGGCGACGAACTGGTGCCCGAAGGACCAGACCGTCCTGGCCAACGAGCAGGTGATCAACGGCCGGTGCGAGCGGTGCGGCACGCCGGTGGTCCGAAAGGACCTGACGCAGTGGTTCTTCCGGATCACCGCCTATGCCGACAGGCTGCTCGACGACATGTCGATGCTCACCTGGCCCGAGCGGGTGCTGGTCCAGCAACGAAACTGGATCGGGCGCTCGCACGGCGCCGAGGTCACCTTCGAGATCGCCGAGACCGGCGACCGCATCCCGGTGTTCACCACACGCCCGGACACGCTGTGGGGGGTCACCTTCTTCGTGTTCGCTCCGGAG
The DNA here is from genome assembly GCA_046744325.1 of Actinomycetota bacterium. Taxonomy (GTDB): domain Bacteria; phylum Actinomycetota; class UBA4738; order UBA4738; family UBA4738; genus JBKPBM01. Next base: position 3,391 of record JBKPBM010000016.1, read on the forward strand.
CACCCCGACCTGGGCAGGCTGGCCGAGGCGGGCGGCACCGCGGCGCCGGTCAAGGAGCTCCAGGATCGCCTGCAGCGCACCCAGGCCTCGGCTCGCGACCAGGCCCTGTCCCGGGAGGGCGTGGCCCTCGGCGTGCATGCGGTCAACCCGGTGAACGGCGAGAAGGTGCCCTGCTTCGTCGCGCCGTCC
>JBKPBM010000309.1:0-1667 GCA_046744325.1 Actinomycetota bacterium
GGAGAAGGCTGGTCGCGCACCGTCAACTCGTTCAAGGAGAAATGACCAAGGGAGGCGCTGATGCCAGAACCACTTGGGCAACACCATGTTACCGCCGAAGAATCCCTTCCCGACCGACTGGAGAAACACCTGCAGGAGTTCATGGAAGAGGAGAGGCAAATCGATTCTCGAAGGGCATGGCTGCTCGACCTCGTCCTCCGGCCGAGCGGTCATCCTGTCGGTGACGACGAATACGAGCGACGCCTCAACATTGGCTTTGCACTGGGCGCATACGAGTATCGGATCAACGTTGACATCGGAAACGACCGCCCCTTCCCGACAGAAAGGTCAAAGGATCTGGACTCCCGCCCGAGAGTACTCGCGACACGAGTCGGTGGAGACATGAGGAGTTTCGTGAGCTCCCTACCCACGGATGAACAGCTGCTGCTCATCCAGTTGCTTGCGCCGCAATACCATGTGGAGGGTCTGGACGGCGGGAAAAGGGTCATCGATCCCTCCGGTGCGAATGGAAGGAGAAGGTCGGTCACTCGGGGCAAAGCAGGGCTGGGGCTACCGTTAAAGAATGCGGGGACTCGCCCCCACAAGTTGTCGCCGGTTTCCCCAACGGGCTGACGTACCGGCAGATTCGTTCCAAAATCGCATGACGGTCGGCTAGCATGGGCGCCCGATCACGGACGAGGAGGCGCTCATGACGCACAGTGTCACGTTCATCCCCGGCGACGGCGTGGGGCCGGAGCTCTCCGAGGCAACGCGCAGGGTCCTCGAAGCGACCGGCGTGGGGTTCGACTGGGACGTCCAGGACGCGGGCGTCGACGTCATGGACAAGTACGGGACCCCGCTGCCCGAGCACGTGCTCGAGTCGATCCGCCAGACCGGCGTGGGGATCAAGGGTCCCATCACCACGCCCGTTGGCACCGGCTTCCGCAGTGTGAACGTCGCCCTGCGCAAGGAGCTCGACCTCTACTGCTGTCTCCGGCCCTGCAAGTGGTACCCGGGCGTCCGATCCCGGTACCAGGGCGTCGACCTGGTGATCTGCCGCGAGAACCACGAGGACCTCTACGCGGGCATCGAGTTCGAGCAGGGCCAGCCCGAGACCCTGAAGCTGATCGACTTCATCTCCGACCTGTCGGGCAAGCCGATCCGGCCGGACTCCGGCATCTCGATCAAGCCGATCAGCGTCACCGGCACGAAGCGCATCGTGAGCTACGCCTTCGAGTACGCCCGGCGGTACGGGCGGAAGAAGGTCACCGCCGTGCACAAGGCGAACATCATGAAGTTCTCCGACGGCCTGTTCCTGGCCACGGCTCGGGAGGTCGCCCAGGGCTACCCGGACATCGAGTTCGAGGATCGCATCGTGGACAACCTCTCGATGCAGCTCGTGCAGCGCCCGGAGGAGTACGACCTGCTCGTCCTGCCGAACCTCTACGGCGACATCGTCAGCGACCTGTGCGCGGGCCTGATCGGAGGGCTCGGCGTGGCCCCGGGGGCGAACATCGGCGACCACGCCGCGGTGTTCGAGGCCACCCACGGGAGCGCGCCAAAGTACAGGGGCCAGAACAAGGTCAACCCGATGGCCATGATGCTCTCCGGGGTGCTGATGCTTCGGCATCTGGGGGAGGATCAGGCTGCGGACCGCCTGGAGGCCGCCATCGCCGCGGTGATCGAGG
>JBKPBM010000040.1:0-3192 GCA_046744325.1 Actinomycetota bacterium
GTTCTGGGTCCGGTTCCCGAAGCGCAGGATCGCCGCGGGGCGCGCATACGCCGACTCCATGTCCACGATGACGGCAGACGTCGACGGTGGTCGAGGGCCAGATGACGTGCATCCCGGACTGACCAGGATCAACAGGGCAACCCCGAGCAGCGTCAACCACTTCATGGCCGGTTCGACCGGAGGAAGCAGCGATTCGTTCGCGGGACTTTCAGCGTCGGCTCACATCGCGGATCGCTCGCCACACGCGCTCGGGCGTGAGTGGCATGTCGAGGTGGCGGACCCCGAGGTGCGACAGCGCGTCGATCACCGCACTCTGCACCGCCGGCGTCGACCCGATCGACCCCGCTTCCCCGATGCCCTTGGCCCCCAAGGGGTTCAGGGGGGTGGGGGTCTCGGTGTGGAAGATCTCCACGTTGGGGAGCTCCGCGGCGGACGGCATCTCGTAGGCCATCAGGCTTCCCGTCAGCGGGTTGCCGTCCTCGTCGAAGCGGACCTCCTCGAACAGGGCCTGGGCCGCGCCCTGGGCCACGCCCCCGTGGACCTGGCCGTCGACCAGCATGGGGTTCAGGATCCGCCCGCAGTCGTCCACGGCAACGTGGCGCAACAACCGCACGAAACCGGTTTCGGCATCCACCTCGACCACCGCCACGTGGGAGCCGAACGGGAACGTGTTGCCCTCGTTCTCGAAGTCCACCCGCGCGGCCAGGCCTGGCTCGATTCCTTCGGGGAGCCGCTCGGCGTCGGCCGCAGCGGCGGCCACGTCGGGCCATGGGACGAACCGGTCAGGCGCACCCGCGAGATGGAACCCCGGCCGCCCGTCCTCCGACTGGGCGACGTCATCGACGTGGGCCTCAAGCAGGTGCGCGGCCATGCGGCGGGCCTGCTCCCGGACGTCCTCGCCAGCACGGTAGACGGCCGAGCCTCCCTTCTGGAGCGAGCGCGATCCCATCGTCCCCCCGCCGGAGGGCAGCAGGGCCGTGTCGGAGTGCAGGACCCGGACGCGTTCCATCGGCAGGCCCAGCAGGCCGGAGGCGATCTGGGCCAGCGAGGTCTCGTGCCCCTGGCCGTGCGGTGACAACCCCGACAGCACGGTGACATTGCCCTCGCCATCCACCTCCACCGACCCGAACTCGGATCCCCACCCGGTGATCTCGACGTAGGTGCTGACCCCGATCCCGAGCAACGTCCGATCGCCACTGAGGCGCCGGGCCGCCTGCTCCGTCCTGAGCTCCTGGTACCCGGCGAGCCTGAGTGCCGCGTCGAGTGCTCCCTCGTACGCACCCACGTCGTAGGTGGCTCCGCTGGCCGTCTCGTGCGGGAACTCGTCCGGGCCGATCAGGTTGCGCCGCCGCACCTCGGCCGGGTCCAGATCGAGCTCGGCCGCCACCAGGTCCATCGCCCGCTCCAGCATGGCCGTCGCCTCGGGCCGGCCGGCCCCGCGGTAGGCCCCAACCGGGGTGGTGTTGGTGACCACGCAGTCGTGATGGAAATCGACCCGAGGGATCCGGTACGGCCCGCAGGCCATCAGCCGGGTCAGCCAGGGCAGATAGGTGCCGCCGGGATAGGCGCCCATGTCGGCCAGCACGCGAACCCGGAGCCCGACGATCGTCCCGTCGCCGCGCACGCCCATCTCGACCTCCTGGACTTGGGCCCGCCCGTGGGCCATCGCCAGCAGATTCTCGGACCGGGTCTCGGTGTACCGGACGGCCCGGCCCAGGCGAAGGGCAAGCGCCGCACACAGGATCTGCTCGGGGTAGGTCTCCCCCTTCGCCCCGAACCCCCCGCCGACCGCGGGGGCGATCACCCGGACCTGCTCCTCGGAGAGGCCGAGCACCGCCGTCACGTCGTCGCGGACGAAGAACGGCGCCTGGCTGGGCACCCACATCCGGATCCCGCCGGTCTCCTCGTCGGGTTCGACCAGTGCGCCGTTCGACTCCATGGGGATCGGCGCCACCCGCTGGTTGACGAACCGCCCCTGGACCACCACGTCCGCGCCCCCCGGCGCGTCATCGCCCTCGCCCAGCCCATCCGACCGGAAGTCCTCGGAGTGAGCGACGTTGGACCCGTGCTCGGGGAACAGCACCGGCGCACCCGGTTCCACCGCTCCCAGGAGGTCGGCCGCGACGGGCAGCGGCTCGTACTCGACCACCACGGCCTCGGCAGCATCCACGGCGTGCGCCCGGGTCTCGGCCAGCACCACCGCCACCGGCTCGCCGACGAACCGGACGGCGGCCCGGGCCAGGAGCGGGCGGGCGAACAGGTCCGGCACCGACTCCGACGGTGGCATCGTGAGGTCGCCCAGATCCACGGATGTGAAGACTCCGGCCACTCCCGGCATGGAGAGCGCCGCGCTTGGATCGATCGAACCGATCCGCGCGTGCGCCACGAAGGAACGCACGAAGACCGCGTGGAGCGGGCCTTCCGAGGGCAGGTCTTCGACGAACTGGGCCTCGCCCCTGAGGAACCGCGGGTCTTCCGTGCGCCGGACCGCGTTGCCGAAGATGGACCCAGGCACCCGGCGAGGTTACCCGAATCGGTGGACGACCCTGATGGTCGGCGACGCGATCACGGCGACCCGCGAAGGCGGAGCTTCAACGAGTACACGACCCCGGCGAGCGACCCATTCGTGCCCGCACACCATATGCGGAGCGCCGAGCCGCTTCGAACCTGCGCGCACGAGCCCATCTCGGCCCCGGTGTCGGCGTCCAGCGACCAGGTGGACCCGCCATCGCTCGTGAAGTACATCCCGCCAACACCCGAGAAGACGTTCCCTCCGGCGGCCCACCCGAGCGTCGGGCTGAGGAAGTCGAGCTCTCGGATCGGCCAGGGCGAGTCGAGCGTCCGGTCAGACCACGTCCGGCCGCCATCGGTCGTGACGTGGACCCACCCCTCAACATCGGGTGAGATCTCCCCGCCGCCCACCCATCCGTCCTCGTGGTTCACGAAATCGACCGCCCCATCGAAGACCGGGTCCACCGATGGGCCGCAGCTCCACGACGCACCCCCGTTCCGGCTCAGGCACTCGGTGATGCCGCTGATGTAGGCGCTGAGGTCGGGAAGGAACGTGAAGTCCGAGCCGAACCAGCCACCGTCGGGGTCGGGCGTGACCGTGGTCCAGTCCCCCGCCGCCCCGCCACCATCGGTCGTGTACTGCACCTCGTTCGCGGAGTCCAGGCTGAGCTGGCCCACCAC
>JBKPBM010000329.1:0-4385 GCA_046744325.1 Actinomycetota bacterium
GTGTGTCGCTTGTGTTGAGCGAGACCCAAATACCAGGCGAAGCAATACCAGAGGGAGTCTTGGAACACCACCAGGAGAAAGAGCCACTCGGAGACAGGGTGATCGAGGCCGGACCTCACCTGGTGCCACGCCATCCAATCGAGCGCTAGCACGAGGAGCAGGGCAGCGGATGATGTTTCAGCGTCCAAACTCTCCGCAACCGTGTAGACCATGATCAGCTCCACGAGATTCCCTCCATGTGTCAGCAGGAAGCCAACGTGGAGGAGCAGCCCGAGGCCGGCCACGGCCTGAATCAGCACGAATGCGAACCAGAACGTCGTCCGCCTCAACGCGACCCCTATCACACCGAGGCCCAGGAGTCCGACCGGCGCACTCATCGTGGCGGCGGGGTGCAGGTCGATGAGGCCGAGGATGAAGATCGCTGCGGCCGCAGCCGCATCCCAGGCGAACGGGGGAACCCGTCGGATCCTCTCGTGCACGGAGGCCGGCGCCCTCATGACGCGAATCTTAGGGTTGGTGGAGCCTCTAGGTCGTGCCCTTCGGCGGTTGCCTCAGTCACCCTCCAGGGTTAAGGCCGGCATGTCGGGATCTGCCCGGCTCGAGAGGCATCAACAGATGGAGGGCGGGCTGCTCAAAGTTCGATCAGACCCGCTGAACCCGCGAGGGGCGAGTTCCGGTCCACCCCCCCGCCTCAGCGCGGGCGGCCGAGCCGCGGCCAATTCCCGAGGGGTCGATGCGTCGGCCCCGGGTGGGTCACGGACCCGCGTGAGGCTACCCGGAGTCGGTAGGGTGGCGCGACCTGACGCTCTCTTGCGATCGTGCCGACTTGTCATCGACCATGTCACCGCAGGTGATCATGTCGCCCGCGGCGAGCGAACCGAGAACGTGGCCTTCGCCTTCATCTTCCGTTCGCCCGTTTGCAAAGGCGTTGCAGCGGACACGGCCGCTTCACCGATAGCGCCTCTGACGTGCTCTTTTGCGCAAATCGAGGCATCCCGCCTCTCTGGGTTTCGGCCCCACCGCACGGGGGCTGGATGGATACGGTCCCTGACCTGGGTAAACATGCGTTAACCGGGCCGGAGGAGTTCCCTGGGTTTTTCGTTTGCAGGAACCCCGCGCGAGCCACGGCCAAAGGACCCTCTGACCAGGGGCTTTACCTTCGTCGCGGGGACGGGATTTGAACCCGTGACCTCTGGGTTATGAGCTTCCCAATCCTCATGATGGCGGCTGTCGAGTGATGCCGAGGACGGCCCTGACGTCAAGCTTCGGAGCGATCTCAATGTTGTCGGGTGACGCCTGCTGACGGGTCGTCACACACGGGGCGTTTGCAATCCGTTTGCAATACCAAGCCAAGCCGGGCCCGGGTCCGGCCGTTGACCCTACCACGCTCCTTGATGCCCGATATAGGAATTCGCGCCCGAGCGCCCCGGCATTAGTCAGCCTCGGAGAGCCGGAGCCGGGGGGCTTGTCTCGCCGCTGAAATCAACACGAGGCTCGGATCTCCCAGCCCTTGGGCGTTGTGCTGCGGGATGGAGAAGCCGGTACCGGTGGCGTCCGGGGCCGATGACCTCACCTCGTGGAGGCCCTTCATGGATCCGTGTATCACTGCCCTTGTCCGGTCCGGCCCACCGAGAGGGCCCCGCCACCGTTTCACAGTGGTTGTGATATCGAGACCTTGCTCGGGCTGACCTCGTGGGTCATTCTCCGGGACGATGCGAGGCATCCTCTGGGAGGAGGAAATCGCCGCCCGACCCACCTACAGTTCGCCCATGAGGGCACTCGGTCCGCTCCTCGACAAGGTCCGACGGCTCCCGCCGATTGCATTCGACGGAGCGATCGGAGCGGCCATCTTCGCGATCGGCGCCATGGCCGTCGTTCTCGGGGACGACGGTGTGCCCACCAGCCAGCGGCCCGCGGCTCTGGCCATCCTCGCCTTCGAAGCCATCGCCGTGACCCTCAGGCGGAAGAGCCTTGGGGCTGCCTGTGCCATCCACGTGCTCGCCTCAGCCAGCGGGATGGCCACGGCCGTAGGGGCTCGGGGCTGGGGCCTCTCTCAGTTCGTCCTGCTTTACACGATCTCGGAGCGGTATGGACCTGGAGCATCCCTCCTCGCGCTGGCCTCCAGCTTCCCGCTGGACGTCGCGCAGTCGTGGTCCGGGTCCTTCCCCAAGCCCTCGGAGCTGGTCCCGTACTTCGTGGACTACGGATTCCCGTACTTCGTCCTGGTGTGGTTCGCCGGCCGAGCACAGTCGCGGCGCAGGGCCATCGCTTCTGTCCTCGAGCGTGGCTCGAGCGAGCTGCGGAAGGAGCAAGATCGACTCGCTCGGAGTGCCGTCGCGAGCGAGCGGACCCGTATCGCCCGGGAGCTGGTCGCGCTTGTCGTTCGCGGCGTCGAGCGCATGAGCGCGATGACACGCGCAGCTCGTCGCGCGCTCGGTGCCAACGCACGACTGGCCGGTGAGTCGATCGCTGGGGTCGAGGCAGCCGGCCGCGGGGCGCTCATCGAGATGCGTCGCCTTCTCGTGGTCTTGCGGTCGCAGAACGACTCAACGCCATGGCTGGCGGGAGCGCTTTCGCGGATGGAAGTCCCGTCATCGCCGACGGGCGACGATGTCCCCTGGCCGGTAACGGCTTCGCCGGCAACCCCTGGTCCGACACTCATGGGGCAGCTCCTGAGGCGGGCCAGACGCATAACGGGGATCCCGTGGGTGACCGACGTTCTAGTTGTGCTCGCGCTGGCCATCCTGGGCGCGGCCGCGCGCATCCTCGTTCCCGGCTCGATGCGGGGGCCGAGCGCCGTTGTCCTCGCTGTCGTGGTCCTCGTGGCGCTTCTGTTCCGTCGGGTTGCACCGACCGGCGTCCTCCTGCTGATCGCTTCGGTGATCTTCATTCAGGACGCGTTCCTGGGAGGAGACACGACCACCGCCGACCGGGCTATCTTGGTCGCCATATTCACGGTGGCGGCCCTCCGCGGACCCAGGTGGGGACTCGTCGCCGTGGTTGCTGGTGTGGTCGCCTACCTTCCGTATCTCTTCATCCCAGGCACGTGCGGGGCTGGCTGCCAGCTCGGCGAGGTAGCATTGTTCATCTTCGCCGTGATAGCTGGTATCGGCGTCCGGGAGAGTCGCAGGCTCAACAAGATCCTCGAGGAACAGAACGACCGGCTACGTCAGACTCGCGGGGAGCGGGTTCGGCTCGCTGTTGTCGAAGACCGGTCGCGGATCGCTCGCGACGTCCATGACATGGTGGGCCACGCCGTCACTCTGATGGTGATCCAAGCCGGTGCCGCTCGGCGAATCGCAGACAGGGACCGGATCCAGGCCGACCAGGCGCTCGCCGCGGTTAAGCGGGCGGGCCAGGAAGCGCTCCATGAGTTGCTCTGGTTGGTTGGAACGCCGGACGGCGATGCACCGATGGAACCCATCCCCGCCCGAGGGCAGCTCACCATTCGGTCGCTGGTGGACGGGGAGATCCGGGCTGGGATGCAGGTCGAGTTGCTGGTGGATGGTGAAGGCCGAGTGCTCGACGCCGGATTGGAGCTCTCCCTGTACCGGATCGTCCAGGAGGCCCTGACCAACATCCGCAAACACGCCCCCGGGGCCAGAGCTTGGGTGGAACTGCGGTATGCGCCGGAGGGTGTGGAAGTCGTGGTCACCGACTCCGGGTGCGGCCCGAACGGACCCCCCCAGACCTTCAAGGGAGGTCGGCAGGGGCTGGTCGGCATCCAGGAGCGAGTAGCTCTGTTCGGCGGCCATGCCGAGGCCGGGCCACTGCCCGAGGGTGGCTTTCGAGTCCGCGCGTTCCTTAACCAGGACCGGGTGTGAGTGTGACCATCCGTGTTCTGATCGTGGATGACGAGCAGATGGTCCGGGCGGGGTTCCGGCTGATCCTGGAAACGGAGCCCGATATCCGAGTCGTGGGGGAGGCGGACGACGGGGCCACGGGCATCGACCAGGCCGTTCGACTATCGCCGGACGTGGTGCTCATGGACATCCGGATGCGCGGAGTCAATGGTCTCGAGGCGACTCGGACCATCCTGTCCCGGATGTCGCACCCGCCGAGAGTGGTCGTGCTCACAACCTTCGACTACGACGAGTACGTATACGATGCCCTCAAGGCCGGGGCCAGCGCGTTCCTGCTTAAGGACTCCCCACCGGAGCAGCTGGCCTCGGCGGTCCGGGTGGTGGCCGCGGGAGACGCCCTGCTCCAACCCTCGATCACTCGCCGGCTGATAGAAGACTTCGCCCGCCGCCCCACGCCCCGCCAGGGACCGCCGCCCGAGTTGAACGAGTTGACCGAGCGGGAGCTGGACGTCATGCGCCACGTGGCCCGCGGCCTTTCAAATGCGGAGATCGCCGGGAAGATCCACCTGAGCGAGACCACCG
>JBKPBM010000283.1:0-9060 GCA_046744325.1 Actinomycetota bacterium
GGTGTGTCCGGTCGGCTCGAACGGCACGACCTGGATCCCGCGACCGCGGGCGTCGATGTCGGTCGCCAGGTGCTGGAGATTCCTCCTCGAATGCGCATGGTTGTTGTTGGCAGGATCGCTTGGAGTCTCCAGGAGGATGGCTCCCGGACGCAGGTACTGCGCGATGCCGTCGACGTGCCCATCGGTGTCCCTGTCCTCGAAGGCCTGGAGCCACACCACCTTGTCAATGCCGAGGTACTCGCCGAGCGCCGCCTCGATCTGCTCGCGGGTCATGTGCGGATTGCGGTTGCGGTTGAGCAGACACTGCTCGGTCGTCAATAGGGTTCCTTCGCCGTCGACCAGGAACGAGCCGCCCTCGAGGACGAACGGCGCGACGTACCTGCGCATCCCGAGGTGCGCCGCGATCGCCTCGGGGACGGCGGCATCGTGATCGTACGGGAGATACTTCTCACCCCACGAGTTGAACCGAAAGTGCACGAGGGCCACGCCGCTCCTTCCGTCCGTGACGAAGATGGGCCCGTTGTCCCGCATCCACGAGTCGTCGATCGGGATCTCCAGCGCTTCGACCGCGGACCCGCAGCGATCGCGCACCTCGTGCGCGTCGCCCGGGTTGCAAACCATGATGACCGGTTCGAACGCGCACACGGCGCGCGCCATCTCGGCGTAGACGTGCTTGGCTTCGTCGAACACGGGTCCCCAGAACTTCGCGCGAATACGTGTGGGCCACTCCATCAGGCAGGCCTGGTGAGGAGCCCATTCGGGGGGCATTGACAGCCCGTCCTCCCGGGGAGTCGGCGCCCCGGGTTCCGTCATTGGTTCGGTCACGAACACCTCCTCATGCCAGCAGATAACGGCGGGAGAGCGGAACCTCGGCGACCGGTTCGGCAGCGAGCACCCGACCGTTCACGCTCACACTCCCGTCGCGTGGGTTGACAACTACTGCCGGCACCTCGCGGTTGGCCACCAGGTCGCGCCGGGTCAGCCCTCGCGTTCCTTCGACCGCGACGATGCGGCGCCTCGTACCCAACCTCTGCGCGAACCCGGCCTCCAGCGCCGCCCGCGATACGAAGGTCGTCGAGACCGAGGCCGCCGCCCGCCCCAGCGCGCCCCAATGGGCCCCGTATCGAAGCGGCTCGGCGCGTTCGACCGTCGCGTTCCCCCCGCCGAGCACGCCCCAGGCGAACGCTCCGGACTTCAGCACCAACTCGGGCCGCACCCCGAAGTGGGTCGGCCTCCACAGGACAACGTCCGCGAGCCGGCCTGGTGCGAGGCTTCCCACGTCCTTCTCGATGCCGTGGGTGCGGGCCGGCTCGGCCGTGCACTTGGCCAGATAACGAAGCACCCGTTCGTTGTCGTCGGGGGGCCACCCGCCCGAGTGCGTCGCGTCGCCGACCCCGGCCGGGGTGCGGAAGAATCGCGCCGCCGGCTCGGGTTCGGGCCAGCCTTCACCGGCCGTGCTCGCCCGCCACGCCTTCATGACGTGAGCCAGTTGCATCGTCCGGCGCAGCGTCTCCCCGATCCGACCCATACCCTGAGAGTCGCTGTTGACGATGCTGATCGCTCCAAGGTCGTGCAGCGGTCCCTCGGCCGCCATGGTGGCGGGGTGGATTCTCTCGAGCGCCGCCTGGACATCCTCTTCGAGGTCGGCCGAGCCGCCGTGAGCGGCGAGGATCATCGCGAGATGCTCGGCCGCCGTCGAGCGACCATAGGGGATCGTCGGGGTCGTCGAAGAACAGATCACGTTGGCCTCGCCGACGATGCCGATCAGATCGGGAACATGACCGCCGCCCATGCCCTCAACGTGATACGCGTGAACCGTGCGCCCGGCGATCGCCGCCACCGTGTCCTCCAGCTCGCAAGACTCGTTGAGCCCATCGGTGTGAAGACACACCGCGACGTCATGCGCGTCGGCAAGGCCGAGCGTCGCGTCAACGATCTCGGGGTAGGCCCCCCAGTCCTCGTGAATCTTCAGGCCGATCGCTCCCGCCTCGATCAACCTCTCGACGTGGCCCGGAACGTCGGTACGCGCGCTGGCCTGAAGCCCGAGGTTCACTGGGAAGGACTCGAACGCCTCATAGGTTCTGGCCATCATGGATGGAGGTTCCTCGAATCCGGCCGTGATCAGCGTTGTCACTCCCGCCGAGAGGGCAACCGGAACCAGGCGAGGAGTTATGAGATGAACGTGGCTGTCGACTGCCCCGGTGGTGGCGATCAGGCCGTGAGCGTTGACCGGCCACGTGTTGGGTCCGATCGTCAGGTCGACGCCATCGGTGATGTCGGGGCTGCCTGCTCGCCCGATGCCGGCGATGCGCCCGTCCTTGATCCCGATGTCGGCCTTCACCACGCCGAGGAGCGGGTCGATCACGAGCGCCCCCGCTATCACCATGTCGAGTTCGCTGTCGGAGCTGGCCCGGTCGTATTGAGCCTGCCTGGACCTGAAGTTCTTCGCGTATCCCCACATCGGCTCGTCGCCGTAGGAGGCGTGGTCGTGCTCGACGCGAATCCATAGATCGGTGTCGCCCAACCGGACGATGTCCCCGGTGGTCGGCCCGTACCTTCCGGCGTATTCCTTGGGGGAAAGACGGTCGGTCATGGGCCGCTCGTCTCATGCCTGATCGACGTACCCGCGTAAGCGACCAGCGTCACCTCGCGGGACTCTCCCGGCGCCCACCGGATCGACGACCCCGAGGGGAGGTCCAGACGGAACCCCACGGCGGCTTCGCGGTCGAACTCGAGCCGAGGGTTCACCCGCCAGAACGGGTAGTGCGAGGAGACTCGCACCGGTTTCTCGGAGTTGTTCGTGACGATCATGCGACGCCGTTGCCGGCCCGCTGCCAGAGGAACGTCTGGGTCCTCCGCGTGTCGGATCTCCCCGATCCTGCTCGAAGGCGATCCCGCTTCGGGGTTCATCCCCATGGCCTGCGGAGCACGACCAGCCGGCTCCCCTCCTCCAGAAGCACCTCCAGTCGGATTTCGTCCACAATTTCGGGGACGCCGTCCATCACCTGATCCGGCCGGATCGCCGACCGCCCCGCGGCCTCGACCTCCTCGAAGGACGCGCCCGAGCGGGCTGCCAAGTGCATCTCGTCGCACGCGAGAGCAACGGCCTCGGGGGCGTTCAGTTTGAGCCCCCGCGCCAGGGCGCGGCGCGCGAGTTCGGCGGCCGTGAAGATGCGAAGGCGGTCCTCCTCGGTCGGGCTCAGGTACACGCTCGTCTCCGATCGCCATTCTCGCCGGATAGCTGCCGCGGCGCGCGTGTGTAACGCTCGGGAGGTTCGCCCGACGCCATTCGCGGCTGAGCGATCCCAGACACGCTACGACCGACCCACCTTGGCTGGCCGACCGGTCGACGATCAGGCGGGGTGGGCCCGTAGCAGGTGCACCGTTCCGGGCAGACCCTTGAGCTCCACCGGACCGATGTCCCCGAACGCGATCCCATCCTCCTGCGAGGCGTCGGCCACCGCCTGACTGACCAGCACCTCGCCTGGCCGCGCATAGTCGGCGATGCGCGCAGACAGGTTCACCGTCTGGCCGAAGTAATCGCCCTCCTGGAAGAGAACTGGCCCCGCATGCAGGCCGACATGGGCTGGCGGCAACCCGGCGGCTGCCAGCCCGTCCAGCATCTCCAGGGCGGCACGCACGCCCGGGCCGGGCTCGCGAAAGTAGAACATCACCCCGTCGCCCAGCCACTTGATTGGCTTGCCGCCGTGCCGCAAGGAGCTGCGCTGGACGAGCCGCGCGAGAGTACCGGCCAGGTCAGCGGCCGCGTCGTCGCCGCGTTCGTGCGTCAGCCGCGTGTAGCCGCTGATGTCAAGGAAGCAGATCGCGGGTAGTCGTTCGAGACGGCTGTGGATCCCTGCCTTGGCCAGCACTCCCTCGAAGCCTTCGATGATGTTGGCGGTCCAGGCGCGCGCCTGCTGCGCGTGATACATGGCCAGGACGGCCTGCTCCGAGAGTGGGGCCGTCCGATCGGCGAGGTCGGCGTTCGCGAACTCCTCCGGGCCCTTGCCTTCAGCCATGGCGGGCTCGATCACCTCGGAGTTCCACCAGGCGGCCTCCTGTTCGGTGATCCGACGGGTGCTGTCGCCCTGGACGCGGAGCAGACGCTCGATGGCGATCTGGCGGAAACCCTCGTCGACCTGCAGCTCGATGAACGGCACGATCGCCATCTCGTCCTCGCGAAGTCGGTCATCGGGCGACGGTTGCGCCATGCCGATCGCCTCGCGGATGACCATCAGCAGCTCGAGCGGGATCCCGGTCCGGTCGCTGACCTGCTGGAACGTCTCAGGGGCAAGCGCCGCAAACCGTTCGTAGGCATTCGCGTCGAGGAAGTCGAGGGAGAGCACACCACGCTTGAGGGCGGCGCCCACATCGTCGAGGGGAATCCCGGCATCCTCGAGCGACTTGGCCATCAGCACGCGGCGCACATCCCCCGCCGAGAGGCGATCCGGCTCCTCCGGGGCCAGGATGCCGAGGTCAATCAGTCGAACGAGGTGGTAAGGGTCGACCCCGGCTCGCTCAGCGGCGCTTTCGCGTGAGTACCAGGTCACTCCAGCTAGCCTACCGCGGCGGCAATCCCGATCAGAAGACACGCACCCGAGCCGGGTCCTGATCGAGCAGCGCGGCTCATGCGATGGGATGATCGGAGCCGTGCCCGGCTCGGTCACTTCGGAATCCCCTTCCACGGGATGGGACGCGCTGCGATCCGCCCAGTGGAACGAGGCTCGCGCCGCCTTCGAGGCCGAGGCGGCGACCGGAGAGACGACCACAGCGCTTGACGGCCTGGGGCAGGCCCGGTGGTGGTTGTCCGACATCCCCGGCGCGGTGGAGGCCTGGGAGCGGGCCTACACGGGATACCGACGAGATGGCATGGACGAACCTGCGGCCCACATGGCCATCCTCCTTTCCCGCGAGCACGCCGACGGGCTGGGGAACGACGCCCTCGCCAACGGCTGGCTGGCCCGGGCCAGGGACCTGCTGGGAGACCGTCCCGATTCGATCGAATGGGGGTGGGTGGCCCTGGTCGAGTCGGAGCGAGCCGCCGACCCGGCACGGGCCCTCGACCGCGCCGAACGGGCTCTGGCGGTGGCGCGACGAACGAGGGATGCCGACCTGGAGCTGGCCGCGCTCGGAAGGGCTGGGCTTGCCGAGATCGCCCTCGGCCGGATCGAGCAGGGCATGACCCGGTTCGATGAGGGCCTGGCCGCCAGCGCCGCCGGCGAATCGGTGGACCTTCGAACGATCGGCGACCTGTACTGTGCAGCGAACCTCGCAGCGGAGATGACCCTGGACGTGAGCCGGTTCGAGCAGTGGACCGGTGCGGTCATGGGGTTCATGGAGCGGACGGGTCATCCCGACCTGCTCACGTTCTGCGGCACGTGCTGCGCGGAGGTCCTGCGTGCCGGGGGGCAGTGGGACGACGGGGAGGGGTGGCTCACCCGCACCTTGAGCCAGCTCCAGTCAAGCGGACAGAAGGCCCGCTGCGTACACCCAGCCACCCGGCTGGCATCGTTCCGTGTCTCCCAGGGCCGGCTCGAAGAGGCCGAAGCGCTCCTTCGCGGCTACGAGGATCTGCCCGAAGCCGTCCAGGCCATGGTCGCCCTGCACGTGGCCCGCGGTCAGACCGCCCTCGCCGCGGCCCGGCTGCACCGCCGCCTGAACGAGATCGGCCGGGACAACCTGGTCTCTGTCCCACTGTTGGCCCAGCTCGTCGAGGTGCAGCTGTCCCAGCCGGATCCGGGTGGCGCAGCCGAGACGGCGGAGAGGCTCGCCGCCATAGCCCGAGAGTCCGGGCAGGCCCGAGCCGAGGCCGAGGCGGAGCTGGCATGTGGAGCCGTGCGAGCGGGGGCCGATGACCCCTCAGGCGCCCGCGATCACCTGGACCGGAGCCTCGGGCTGTTCGTCCGGCTCAGGATGCCGCACGCCGCGGCCCGCGTTCACCTCACCCTGGCCCGAGCCCTCGCCGGGACCGATCCGGAGGCGGCGGTTCAGGAAGCTCGCCAGGCCCTTCGCACCTTCGAAGACCTCGGCGCGACCCACGACGCGGACCGGGTCGCGGCGTTCCTACGATCCCTGGGGGTGGCGGGGCGCACCGGTCACAAGCTGGTGGGCGAGCTCAGCAGGCGGGAGGTCGAGGTCCTGCGCCTTCTTGGGGAGGGCCTGACCAACGCCGAGATCGCCGCCCGGCTGTTCATCAGCACGAAGACGGTTGCCACCCACGTCGGCAACCTCTTCGCCAAGCTCCAGCTCCGAAACCGAGCCGAGGCCGCCGCCTTCGCCCACCGGCACCTCCCCGCGGACACGGCGGCGCAGTAGGCTGTCGCGATCGTCCCTTCGAGGAAAGGAGAATCCCGATGTCCCACCCGAACGAGGAGCTGGTCCGGCGCGGGTACCAGGCGTTCGCCACCGGCGACATGGCGACGCTCGACGAGCTGTTCGCCGACGACATCGTCTGGCACGCGCCCGGGCGGAACCAGCTGGCGGGGACCTACCGGGGCAAGCAGGAGGTCTTCGGCACCTTCCAGCGGGTGGCCGAGCTGTCCGGCGGGACATTCAAGCTCGACATCCACGCGATCCTGGCCGATGACGAGCACGCCGTCGCTCTGACTCACGCGACTGGCCAGCGGGAGGGCAAGACGCTCGACGACAACACCATCCAGGTCTTCCACATCAAGGATGGCAAGGTCACCGAGCAGTGGCTGCACCCCGGGGACGCCTACGCCTCGGACGAGTTCTGGGGCTGAGACCACGGCGGTCGCTCCAGGCCCGTCGCCTGCGCGGTGGATCCCGTAGCACGGGTGAGGAGCGCGGGCCCATCACAGCACGGAGGGTGTGGTGATCGGCGACGCAGATGGACTGCCACCGTCGCACGCGGTCGAGTTCTTCCCCCCGCTCGGCGGCGGTCAGCGCGATGCCGGCTGGGACCGGTCCGGGATGACCCACCATCGCCTGGCGATCATGCCGGGCGTGACGCATTACGACATCAACGTCGTTCCGGCCCTCTCTCCCGCCGTCATCCCTTTCCTCGACGGCGCGTAGCGTTTCCCAAATGAACATCGATGTGAACGGGACACGGCTGTGGTTCGACGTCGACGGCTCGGCTCTGGTCCCCGAGGGCACGACCATGCGCCGACGACCGACCGTCGTGCTGGTCCATGGCGGCCCCGGGACCTACGACCACTCGT
Organism: Actinomycetota bacterium; assembly: GCA_046744325.1. GTDB lineage: Bacteria > Actinomycetota > UBA4738 > UBA4738 > UBA4738 > JBKPBM01. Next base: position 7,185 of record JBKPBM010000283.1, read on the forward strand.
ACTTCAAGCCCGAGTTCTCCCGACTGACGAACGTCGCGCAAGTGTCTACCTGGACCTGCGAGGGCATGGCCGATCCGCGTGGGGCAACCCCACGGACTGGACCTTCGAGGCGTGCGCGGACGACCTGCGGGCCTTCTGCGACGCTCTGGGCATCACCAGACCGGTGGTCTTCGGCCACTCCATGGGCGGATTCATCGCCATGCTGTATGGGGCGCGCCACCCGGGCCACGCCACGGGGCTGGTGCTCCAATCGACGCATGCCAGGGCAGACCTGGCGCGGCTCGTGGACGGCTTCCGGCGGTTCGGCGGAGATGACGTGGCATCGCTCGCCGGACGTGACTACGGCGGGTCGCCGGTGACCGATGACGAATGGGACAGGGTCTTCGCCGTCTTCGGGCCGCACGTCCCGGATGCACACGAGCTCGCCCGCAGGCTCAAGAACCCCGACCTCGCCGTCACGGCATGGAGCTGTTCCGAACGTTCGACGCGGTCGAGCATCTGGCCCGGATCGAGGGCCCCACCCTTGTCTGCGTGGGCGAGCTGGATCCCGTCACCCCGGTCGGCGCCGCACGGGAGATCTGCGAGGGGCTGCGCGAGGGTGTCGGCCGGCTCGAGGTGATCGAGGGCGCCGGGCACTTCCCCTGGAAGGACGCCCCGGACCGCTACTGGGCGTTGCTCATGGAGTTCATCACCAGTGACTGGGCCGTAACGACCTCCAGCTAGTCGAGCCACGCCACGCGCCGCATGATGACGCGACCGTCCAGCTCGTTCGCCTCACGCCACGACTGGATCTCCCGGGGGGTGATCCGGAGGTAGAGGTACTCCTCGGTGAGGGTTCGCGGGTCGAATCCGGTGGCCTGGGCGAAGGCCTCTTCCATCTCCGGCCGGGCACCGATCGGGATCCCTTCGACGAGCCCCTCGATGATCACCACGTCACGCGTCGGTCCAAGCCCGACGCGTGCCCACCCGGACCGGACCAGGTTCCCTGCGGTGCGGCTGGCCCTCGGCGTGGCCAGGGTCAGCGCCGAACCGTCCCAGTGGAACGAGAGGGGAACGAGATGGGCACGGCCGCCCTCGCCGGCCGACGCGACCCACAGGTCGACGTCGGTGCGGAGCTTCTCCAGGACGTCGGTCTTGCGCTGCGACCTCGATCGTGCCGGCGCGCGCCGAGCCTCTCCAGCCATGTGCGCTCCGTTCGTTCGATCGTCCTCGCCGATGGTCACATCGGCCGGATGTGGACCGTCACTACTATGACGGAACGGGCCGAAGGAGCGTGACCGATGGACGACCACGACTGGCTGGCCGAGCGATTCGAGGAGAACCGGGCCCATCTGAAGGGCGTGGCCTACCGGATGCTCGGCTCGCCGGCCGAGGCGGACGACGCCGTGCAGGAGGCGTGGCTCAGGCTGAGTCGGTCAAGCACGAACGGCGTCGAGAACCTGGGCGGCTGGCTGACCACGATCGTTGCCCGCGTCTGCCTGGACATGCTGCGATCCCGTCGGTCACGGCGCGAGGAACCCATGGACGGGCATCCGCCCGAGGCGATCCTGAGCGAGGAGGAGGAGGGAGACCCCGAGCACGAGGCGCTCCTGGGTGACTCGGTCGGCCCGGCCCTGCTGGTGGTGCTCGATGCCCTGACGCCGGCCGAGCGCGTCGCCTTCGTGCTGCACGACATGTTCGCCGTCCCCCTCGCCGAGAGCGCCACGATCGTGGACCGTTCCTCCGAGGCGGCGCGGCAGCTGGCCAGTCGCGCCCGCCGCCGGGTGCAGGGAGCGCACGCGGTGCCCCACACCGATCTCGTCCGCCAGCGAGCGGTGGTCGACGCCTTCCTGGCGGCCTCGCGCGACGGCGACTTCGACGCGCTCCTGGCGGTGCT
>JBKPBM010000338.1:0-4477 GCA_046744325.1 Actinomycetota bacterium
AGTCCGCCCTCATCGACTGCTGCATCCCCCACGGGTTGTTGGAGTTCTCCATGTTGCGGAGGAGCGTCCCGACCTCCTTTGGGAACCGCGATTCCGCCATCACGAGGTTGCGTCGCATGTCCACGATGTGGTCGATGTGCTCGATGTCCACCGGGCATTCCTGCATGCAGGCGCCGCAGGTCGTGCAGTCCCAGATGGCCTCATCCTCGATCACGTTCGGGTTGAGCGGGATGCGCTCCGGCTCTGTGCCCTTCCGCCGCGCGGCCACGATCTCCGGGCCGTGCTCGAAGACGTGGTCGCGCAGATTCATCACGATCAGCTTGGGGGACAGGGGTTTTCCCGTGTTCCACGCCGGGCAGACGCTCTGGCACCGCCCGCACTCGGTGCACGAATAGGTGTCGAGGATCTCCTTCCACGTGAGATCCTCCAGGGTCGCCGCGCCGAAGGAGACCTCGGCGTCGGCGCTCTCCAGATCGATCGGGATCGTCCGGAGCTTGCCCCTGGCCTTGGTGTTGGCGAAGAACACGTTGATCTCCGAAACGAAGATGTGCAGGTGCTTCGAGTACGGGATGTACGCCAGGAACCCCAGGATGATCAGGATGTGCCCCCACAGGAACATCCGCTCCAGGATCTCCTGCGCGTGCCCGGTCATCGGCTGGAACGCTTGGGCCACCAGCCAGCTCACCGGCGTCCACGCCTTCGGCGACTCGTTGACCCCCAGGGCGATGCGCGCCCCGTTCAGGGCGAGCAGGGTCAGCACGATCCCCAGGATCATCAGCAGGATGAAGTCGGCCTCCTCCAGGTGGCTGCCCTTGAACCGCTCCGGGCGCTGGACCTTGCGGATGAACACGGCGAGCTCGACCCCCACGATCACCAGCACCGTGAACACGTCCTGGATCAGGCCCAGCCAGCCGGTCCGGCCGACCAGGGGGATGGCGAACGTCCGGGTGAAGACCTCCCCGAAGGCCTCGACGATCGTCGTGAGCAGGACCAGGAAGCCCCAGAAGATGAACGCGTGCATGATGCCCGGGACGAACCGCTGCAGGAGCTTGCGCTGGCCGAGCACGACCGTGGCCTCCGTGCGCACCCGCTTGGGCAGGTCGTCCGTGCGCCCCACCGGCGTCCCCAGCATCACCAGGCGCCGAAGCATGTCGGCCCGGCGCGAGAAGACGGCGAAGGTGACCAGGACGGCCACGCCGAGGAGGATCGGCCCGGTCCACGGGTGACCGGCGGCGAGCATGGTCGTACGGGTCGAAAAGGGTGACACCGCGGGGGGAGTCTATGGGGGCCGCCTAAAACGCGGCAAGTACGCGATGCGACGGTCAGCCCGCGTAGGCCCCCGGGGACTCGGTGCCGTAGTCGCCGTGGTCGGCTTGGTCGTCCCCGCTCGAGTCCGTCCCGGCGTCGGCGTCGTCGCCCCAGTCACCCAGGTCCAGACTGCTCGCTTCCTCACCGACCCCGCCGGGTGTGAGCAGGAGCGGGGGCGTGCTCGTCGCGGCGAGCTCGGCCAGGTCCGCGTCGATCGAGGAGATGGACTCGGCCATCGGCGCCAGTGCCTCGCGGATCCGCTCGGGGACCTCCTCGATCATGACCCGGATCTGCTCGACCTTTCCCTGGACGGTGTGGATGACAGGCTCGACCTCCTCCCGCCAGGACGCGAACCGGGCGATCTCCGACTGCACCTCGCGCCACAGCCGGTTCGACTGGGCGATCTGGCGCTGGCTGGTGGTGCGGGCACGGTCGATGATCCGAGCCGCGGATTCCTCCGCGGCGGCGAGGATCGCGGTCAGCTCGCTGGTGACCAGCCTCGAAGCGGCATCCGCCGCCGGGCTCGGGGCCGGGGCCGGCGCGGGCTCGACGGCCGGGGCCGGGACCGCCGTGGCTTGGGGGGCCGGCGGTGTCGTCGGCTCGGGCGCTGACGGAGCGGGCTCCCAGTCGGTTCCCGCCTCGGACGTGCTCTGCTCCTGCGGCTGATCCATCATCTCTGCCTCCGGCTGGCTCGGGAACTCGGCCGGCGGAGGCGCTTCGACCTCCCAGCTGGACGGCGCGGGTTCGTTGGACGGCTCGTCGACGCCCACCTCGTCGTGGACGGGGCCGTACTCGGGGCCGCCCTCGAACGACGGCGGGTGATAGTAGGTGGTCCCAGAACGCGCCCCGGAACTCCAGAACGACTCGTCGTGATGCGCTTCGCTCTGCGCGGGCTCCGGTTCGGCGAACGCGTTGTACTGGCTCCCACCTTCGTGCCCTTCGGCCACGCCCGGCTGTGGGGCGAGCTCGTCGTACGCCGGTGATGGGCCATCCGGTTCCGTTTCCAGTTCCTCTTCCTCGTCCCCGAAGGTGTAGCCCTCGGTGGTGTAGCTCATCGCGTAGGACTCGGCGCCGCCGGCCTCCCCCTCCGGCTCGCCCGGAACGTACGGCTCCTCCGGGCGGGCGCCGCCCTGCACGGCCGAGAACCCCTCCGGGTCACCGGCGTCGATGTCCTGGTCCTGGGGGGGCGTGCCCTCGTCGAGCATCGTTTCGGCGTCCTCGACCGGGGGAGGGATGGGCTGCGGCTCGGACCCCAGGTCCATCCGGGCTGCGAGGGCGTCCAGCTGCAGTCGGAGGCGATCGAGCTGCTCCTCCGACCGGCTGTTGCGGTCGCGCATGGAGGAGAGCTCGTGCTCGAGCTCGGCGACCTTGGACTCGGCTGCACGGACCCGCCCCTCGGCCTGCCGGAGCATGATGTCCCGGTCCGCCAGGATCTGATTCACCGCCGACTTGCGGTATCCAAGTATGCCCTTGCCCAAGGTGGGCGGCTCGGAGCTCATCGGGGGCCCTCCCTTCGGTGTAAGTCCCGCGACTTCCGATTATCGGCAGCGCCCCCCGGCGACTCAACCGGTGATCTGTCGGGAATCTGGCGGACGGACGTGCGACCTAGCTCGCCGTCAGGCCAGCTCAGGCTGAAGTTGACAATGATACACTCAGCCTTTATCGTCGTTGCATACGCAAGCGACGCAGGAGGAAACCATGCCACGAGCAGTGGGAATAGACCTTGGGACCACCAACTCCGTGGTCTCGGTCCTGGAGGGCGGCGAGCCACTGGTGATCCCCAACGCGGAGGGGTCGCGGATCACTCCTTCGGTGGTCGGGTTCTCCAAGACCGGGGAGATCCTGGTCGGGGAAGTGGCCAAGCGACAGGCGATCACCAACCCGGACCGGACCGTTCGCTCCATCAAGCGGCAGATGGGCAGGAAGGACTGGTCCCTTGATGTCGACGCCAAGAAGTGGACCCCGCAGGAGATCTCCGCGCAGATCCTCGGCAAGCTCAAGCGCGATGCCGAGGCCTACCTGGGCGACAAGGTGACCCAGGCCGTGATCACCGTGCCGGCGTACTTCGACGATGCCCAGCGCACGGCCACTAAGGAGGCGGGGCAGATCGCCGGCCTCGAGGTGCTGCGGATCATCAACGAACCGACGGCGGCGTCGCTCGCCTACGGGTTGGACAAGGGGGCGCACGACCAGACCATCCTGGTGTTCGACCTCGGCGGAGGCACGTTCGACGTGTCGCTGCTCGAGATCGGCGAGGGCGTCTTCGAGGTCAAGGCGACCAGCGGGAACACCAGCCTGGGGGGCGACGACTGGGACCAGCGGGTCATCGACTGGCTGGTCAAGGAGTTCAAGAACGCGCACAACGTCGATCTCTCCAAGGACCGCATGGCGTTGCAGCGGCTGAAGGAGGCGGCGGAGAAGGCCAAGATCGAGCTCTCCCAGGTCATGGAGACCACGATCAACCTGCCGTTCATCACCGCCACCTCGGAGGGGCCCCTTCACCTGGAGATGAAGCTCTCGCGCTCGGAGTTCGAGCGCATGACCGCCGACCTGGTGGACGCGTGCAAGGGCCCGTTCCAGCAGGCGGTGAAGGACTGGGGCAAGGACGTCTCCGCCATCGATCACGTGATCCTGGTCGGCGGTTCGACCCGGATGCCGATGACCCAGGACCTGGTACGCCAGTTGACGGGGGGCAAAGAGCCTCACAAGGGCGTGAACCCGGACGAGGTCGTGGCGGTCGGTGCGGCGATCCAGGCCGGGGTCCTCAAGGGCGACGTGAAGGACATCCTGCTCCTGGACGTCACCCCGCTCTCGCTCGGCGTGGAGACCCAGGGCGGCATCTTCACCCGGATGATCGAACGCAACACGACCATCCCCACGAAGAAGACCGAGATCTTCACCACCGCCTCGGACAACCAGACCACGGTGGAGGTGCACGTGCTGCAGGGCGAGGCGGAGACGGTGTTCTCCCCCGGCGTGCGGTCGTTGGGCAAGTTCCACCTGGTGGGGATCCCGCCGGCGCCGCGCAACGTCCCGCAGATCGAGGTGTCGTTCGACATCGACGCCGACGGCATTCTGCACGTCGCGGCGAAGGACCTCGGGACGGGCACCGAGCAGAAGATCGAGATCAAGGCAGGCTCTGGGCTGTCCGATTCGGACATCGACCAGA
>JBKPBM010000049.1:0-6656 GCA_046744325.1 Actinomycetota bacterium
ACATTGGCCTCCAGAGCCGCCGCCGCCGTGTCCACCTTGTTCACCGAGCCCGGCTAGTACACGTGGGTCACCGCCCGGTTTCGCTCGTCGTCGGGCCCGGTCGTGGCGAACCGGTTCGGGTCGAACCAGGGGTAGGACGCCATCGCCAGGATCTCCCCGGTGTGCGGATCCATGACGATGACCGTCCCGCCCTTCGCTCCGTTGGCCCGCACCGCGGCGGCCAGCTCCTGCTGGGCCCGGTACTGGATGGACCGATCGACGGTGAGGATCAGGTCGTCACCCGGGACAGGGGGCTCGGCGGCGTTCTCTCCCTGCGGGATGAGCATGCCGCTCGGGTCCTCCTCCACCACCTCCTGCCCAGGGTGCCCCGCCAGCAACGCCTGGTACTGCAGCTCCAGCCCGGCCAGGCCGTCGCCGTCGATCCCGACGAACCCGAGCACCTGCGGAGCCAGCGCGCCCTGCGGGTAGGTCCGGCGGCTCTCGTCGATGAAGCCGATCCCCGACAGGCCTGCCTCCTGCAGCTGCTGGGCCCGGGCCACGTCGACCCCACGCGCGACGTAGGCAAAGCGGCCGGGCGCGGTGAGCGCCGTGTAGACCTTCGACTGATCGATGCCGAGGATCTCGGCGATGCGGGCGGCCTCCGTGACCGGATTTCGAACCACGGCCGGGTCGGCGATCACCGTCTTGGCGGGCAGCGACATGGCGAGCTGCTCGCCGTTCCGGTCATAGATCGTGCCTCGGGTCGCTGGCAGGGCGATCGTCCGCTGGCGCTGCTGGATGGCCAGCGACTGGTAGGCCGAAGCGTCCTTGACCTGAAGGAGGACCAACCGTGCCAGGATCCCCGCGAACCCCAAGGTCAGCACGCTGAGCAACCCGATGACCCGTTGTCCCGGCGGATGGATCGAACGCCGCGGCGGCGGTGTGGGTCGCTTCCGCGGAGGGGGCCGCCTTGTCCGCGTCGGCGGCATCAGGGTCCCGCCCCGAGGAGCCCCTTCACCGCATACGATGCGTTGGCGGCCGGCGGCGCGTCCATGGTGGCGTCACCGGACAGCGTGTGAACGTTGGCCGGGTCGGGCGAACGCAGCCCCAGTCGCGTCGCTTCCCGGACGATCCTGCCCGGCGACGACAGCCTGGCCACCTGCTCCTGCAGGTCGCCGTACTGCTGCTGAAGCCCGGCGTTGCGCTTGGCCAGCTCCTCCATCCGGAACGAGGTCTGGCTGAGCACCGCCTGCAGGCTCACCACGCCGACCACCAGTGCCCCCACCAGGACGAAGGACGCCAGGACGAAGGGGAGCCGCCGGCGTCGTCGCGCCGCGGGCACCACCCTGAGAGGGCGCCGACCCCTCACGCCGCCACCTCCCCCGGCGATAGCCGGGGTTCCGAGACGGGTGAGTCCATCTCGCTTCGCCGCTCCGCAGCCCGGAGCCGGGCGCTCCGTGATCGAGGATTGGCCTGCTGCTCGCCAGGCCCAGGCCGCGCCGGACGCTTCGTCAGCACGCGGACCCGCGGCTCCCCCACCATGAACCGTTTGACCGTCCGATCCTCGAGCGAGTGGTAGGCGATCACGACGACCCGTCCCCCCGGCTCGAGGAGGCTCACCGCCTGAGGAAGGGAGGCGGAGAGCTCCTCGAGCTCGGCGTTGACCTCGATGCGGATCGCCTGGAAGGTTCGGCGCGCGGGGTGGGGGCCGCCCCGGCGCCGGGGCACGGCTCCGGCCACCACCGCGGCCAACTCCTCCGTCGTGCGAAGCGGCGCGCGGTCTCGGGCCCGGACGATGGTCCGAGCGATCCGCCGGGAGTGGCGTTCCTCGCCGTACTCGAAGATCACTCGTGCCAGCCGCTCCTCGGGATAGCCGTTCACCACGTCGGCGGCCGTCGGGCCGCCACCGGGATCCATGCGCATGTCCAGCGGCCCAGGGGCGCGATAGCTGAAGCCCCGGTCCCCCCGGTCGAGCTGCATCGAGGAGACGCCCAGGTCGAACAGCACCCCCCCCGTGCGGTCGATCCCTGCCCGGACGGCCAGGTCGGCCAGCTCCGAGAACCGCCCCGCCACCACGCGGAACCTCACGCCGAACCGCGCCAGACGGTCGGAGGCGACCTGGAGCGCGGCCGGGTCTCGGTCGACGCCCACCACCGAGCGGACGCCGCTTTCCAGGAGGGCCTCGGCGTGGCCGCCCGCTCCAACCGTCGCGTCGATCACCATCGTCTTCGCCTCGAAGAACTCCACGACCTCGGCGACCAGGACCGGGCGATGGGGGCTACCCAAGCACCCGCACCGCCAGGAGCCCGAGCCCCACGTAGGCCCCGACCATGGCGGCCATCAGGCCCAGCAGGAACAGGGTCTGGCCGATCTCCGCGAGCAACGACGTCCTCACGCGTCCTCCCTCCCTAGGGCTCGAGCGTCCCCCCCGCGTAGGCCCCGCCGTACTGCTGCTCGTAGCGGTTCCACGCGTCGGCCGCCCAGATGTCCAGTCGTTCGGAGACCCCGACCACCACGGCTTCCCTGGCCAGACCGATGGCGGCGCGCAGCCGCTGCGGGATGACCAGGCGGCCCTGGTTGTCCAGGTCCACACGCTCGGCGCTGCCGAAGAACATCCGCGCGTACGCTCGGGCCTCCTGCCCAGACAGGGGCCGGGAACGCACCTCATCGCTTCGGCGGTGCCACTCCTCGGAGGGGAAGGCGTAAAGGCAGCCGTCCTGCCCGAGCGTCAGGTAGACGCCGTCGGCGAGGGCCTCCCGGAACTTCCCCGGGAGCGCCATCCGGCCCTTGGCGTCCAGCTGATACCGGTGCTGGCCGAGCAGTTCAGCCACGTCCGCACCCTTCTCCTCCACTGAGTCCCACGTTTATGCCACTAGAGTTCCACCACGTCAAGACGCTGAAGGGAAAAAGCGGAGAAGGTCGCGGCGCTGCAGAGCGGACAAGCGATGCGAAACGGGCCGGCGAGCGGCCTAGAGGTAGGCCTCCCAGTCGGGGTCCAGCCGACCCAGGGAGAGCCGGAGCCCATCCCTCGGAACGAAGGGCTCGCGCACCAGGATCAGGCCGACCTCGTGCGCCAGGCGGTTCTCCTTGCGGGAGTTGCACCGGCGACAGGCCGCCACGACGTTGTCCCAGGTGTGGGTGCCCCCGCGGGACCGGGGAACGACGTGATCGAGGTTCTCGGCCGCTCCTCCGCAGTACTGGCATCGCCAGCCGTCGCGGGCGAACACCGCTCGACGAGACAGCGACGCATGGGCCCGGTAGGGCACGTGGACGAAGTAGCGGAGCCGGACGACGGACGGGGCCTGGATCTGGATCGTCGCTGATCGGTAGATGATCCCGTTCGACGCTACGACGTCGGCCTTCTCCTTCAGCACGAGCACAACTGCCCTGCGGGCGGGAACCACCGCGAGGGGTTGCGACGTGGCGTTGAGGACAAGGGATCTACCCACCTTCCAACCGCCGCGAGTATAGCAACGGGCTCTCGGGTTCCCCGACGGGGGAACGAACCCTCTCGGTTCACAATCCGTATATGGAGGTTAAGATGACCAACCAGGCCGAACGCGGAGGGATCGTGGTCGCGCAGAGGGATGCCAGTGACTGGGAACGTTTCGCGTCGCAGTTCTCGAGCATTGCCAGCAACGTCGAGCAGGTCATCCAGGGCAAGGAGCGCGAGGTCCGACTGGCGCTGGCATGCCTGATCGCCGAGGGGCATCTGCTGATCGAAGACGTCCCCGGGGTGGGCAAGACCATGCTGGCCAAGTCGGTTGCCCGGTCCATCGACTGCTCCTTCCGCCGGATCCAGTTCACCCCAGATCTGCTGCCAACGGATGTCACCGGGGTGAACGTGTACAACCAGGAGCGCGGGGACTTCGAGTTCAAGCCGGGAGCGATCTTCGCCAACATCGTGCTCGGTGACGAGATCAACCGGGCCAGCCCCAAGACGCAGTCGGCCCTCCTGGAATGCATGGAGGAGCACCAGGTGACGATGGACGGCGTGACCTACCACCTGGGGATGCCGTTCATGGTCATCGCCACGCAGAACCCGATCGAGCACGAGGGCACCTATCCGCTGCCCGAGGCGCAGCTCGACCGGTTCATGATGCGGCTGTCGCTGGGCTACCCCAGCATGGAGTCCGAGGCCGGCATCCTCACCACCCACGGCGTGGCCTCAACCCTCGAGGACATCGAGCCGGTCACCGATGCCCGCGCCGTCTCGGAGATGGTCCTGATGGCCCGTGAGGTGCACGTGGCCAAGGCGCTCCAGCGCTACATCGTCGCCCTGGCCGACGCCACCCGGAACCACCCGGACATCTACCTGGGCGCGAGCCCTCGCGCCTCGATCATGCTGCTGCGCTCGTCGCGGGCCTACGCCGCGTCGGAGGGCCGCGACTACGTGATCCCCGACGACGTCAAGATGCTGGCCCTCCCCGTGCTGGCCCACCGGCTGCTGGTCTCGGCCGACGCGGCGATGAACGGCCAGACGCCCGCCTCGATCCTCGCGGACATCATGGCGAGCGTCCCGGTCCCGGTCCGCGACCGGACGTAGGTGCCGACCAAGCGAGGCTGGGTCGCCTTCGTCGCCGGGCTCCTCCTCTGGCTGGCCGCGCGGTTCGTCGGATCCCCCGACCTCCACATGGTGGCGGTGGGCATCATCGCCATGCCCTTCCTGTCGGCGGCGTTCGTGCACTGGAGCCAGGTGCGGCTGAACGTCCGCCGCCACCTCTCGGCGGTGCGCGTGTTCCCCAGGACCCGGGTGACCGTGAGCATCACGGTCGAGAACGAGGGTCGGATCACCGTCCCGTTCCTGTTGCTCGAGGACGCGTTGCCGTCGGCACTGGGCCGCCCCGCCCACCTGGTGGTCACCGGCATCCCGGCCCGCAACGACCAGACGGTGTCCTACTCGGTGCTCTGCCGGAACCGCGGACGATTCGCCATCGGCCCGCTGTCGATCCTCATCACCGACCCGTTCGGCCTGGCCCGGGTGCGGGTCCAGACGATGGACGAGAACGAGCTGATCGTCTACCCGAAGGTCGAGGACGTCGAGGGGTGGAACCTGGCGATGCAGGGGGTGGGAGCCGGGGAGTCGGCGGTGCGGCACCTGCATCGGTCGGCGGCCGAGTTCTTCACCATGCGGGAGTACGTGACGGGCGATGACCTCCGCCGGATCCACTGGCCCAGCGTGGCCAGGACCGGGCAGCTCATGATCCGCCAGGACGAGTCCACCCGCCGCTCGACCGCCACCGTGTTCCTGGACAACCGGCAGGCGTCGCTGGGCGACTACGGCTCCCCGGCCTTCGAGCGGGGCGTGTCCCTCGCAGCGACGGTGGGGAGGCTGCTGACCCAGAAGGGGTTCATCGTGCACCTCGCCGCGGTGGACGCCGAGGCCGTCCAGGTCGATGAGACCCGGCTGCTCGAGCGCCTCGCGGCGATCTCCCCGGCCAGGGTCCGGGCCAGCGGCGACGCCCTGGTCCGGCTGCGAGCCACGGCCCGGTCCGACACGAGCCTGGCGTTCGTGTCCGCCCCGCCGCCGCCCCACGAGCTGCAGGCGCTGATCCGCACCGGATCGGCGTTCGGACGGAAGCTGGCGATCCTCATCTATCCGGTCAACATCGCCGGGCTCCCGGCACCAACCGCACACGAGCTGGAAGCGCGCGCCGCTGCGGCGAGAGCCTCACTCCAGCACGCGGGATGGGAGGTGCTGTTGATGGAGCCCGACGGGAGGTTGGGCGAGCTGTGGCAATCGAGACCCATCAGAAGGGCCCTTCGGGTCGGCTCGGTCTCCTGATCGCGCTCCTGGCCCTGGTCGTGAGCGCGACGTTCGCGTTCGCGCGCGTGCTGCAGGGGACCGGTCCCGCCTTCCGCCTGGCAGGGGCGGCTGCCGTGTCCTTGCTCCTGGCCGCGGCCCTCGAGCGGCGACACATCGTGCTGGCCACCCTGGTCAGCGCGGCGTGCCTGGTGCTGGCGATCGGCTGGCTGGTGTTCCCCGAGACGCTCCGGCACGCCCTGCCCACCCTCGACACGCTGCGGTCCGCTCGGGCGGCGTTCGCCGACGTGGGCCAGGCGGCGGCCGTACAGCCAGCCCCCGCCCTGCCGCTGCCGCCGCTGTTCCTGGCCGCGTTGACCGCGGTGTGGACCGCCGCGTTCTCCTCCCATGCGCTGGCCGTCCGGGCCCGGAGCCCGTTCCTCGCGGTGATCCCACCGGCTGCCCTGATCGCCTTCGCCGGCCCGATCATGGAGGACGGCGCCAGGCCCGGCTACGTGGCCCCCTTCCTGATCGCCGCCCTCGGCCTGCTCTTCGCAGACAGCCTGTGGCGGATCGGCCAGTGGGGGCCGGTCACGTCCTGGCGGGGCAAGAAGACCTCCCGGAGCATGGCCGCCAACACCCGGGCCGCGCGCCGGGTGGCGGTGGCCTGCCTGGGGATCGCCCTGCTGGCGCCCGGGATCCTGCCGGGGTTCCGCGCCCCCGGCCTGGTCGACGTCCAGGGCTCGCAGAGCGGGTTGCGGGTGTCGATCAACCCGATCGTCGACATCCGGCCGCGGCTGGTGGACAACCCGCGGGTCGAGGTGTTCACCGTGCGCACCGGCCTGGGGAGCACCGGCGCCTACTGGCAGATCACCACCGCCGACGTCTTCACTGGCCGGGAGTGGCTGACGGCGGACCCTCAGGCCTCCAGGGG
>JBKPBM010000287.1:0-4549 GCA_046744325.1 Actinomycetota bacterium
GCCCGGGCCCGGGATCGAGCTCCAGGAGGTGGAGATGGAGTTCGAATACGGGGAGTCGTTCAAGACGAAGCCGGCGGAAGCGTACGAGCGGCTGATCCACGACGCGATGATCGGGGACCACACGTTGTTCACGCGCGAGGACGGGGTGGAGCGGTCGTGGGAGATCGTGGCGGACGTCCTGACGAACCCGGGGCCGGTGTTTCCGTATCCGGCCGGGTCGTGGGGACCGAAGGAGGCCGACGAGTTGATTTCGCCTCGCCATTGGCATCTCGGGGCGCACTGGTAGGGGGGCCGTCGCGGATGTTGGCGCTGGTCACCTGGCGTGCACCACATTGAGGCTCACATTGGTGCGTTGCGAAAGGAGATGGTGAATGAGCCCGCGGATCATCGACGTCTCGCTGCCGATCTCCCCCGACATGCTCATCTGGCCGGGGAACATGGGCGTCCAGGTCGTCCCGAACCAGCGCATCGCCGAGGGCAGCGAATCCAACTCATCCGACCTTCGCCTCGGAACGCACACCGGCACCCACCTCGATCCGCCCCTGCACTTCGTCGACGGCGCGGGTGGCGTTGACACCCTGTCACTCGACGTGTTGGTCGGCGAGGCGTTCGTGGCCGATCTCTCCCGCCTGTCCCGTCCGCTGGAGCCCCCTGACCTGGAGGCGGCACGCATCCCCGACGGCACTACCCGGCTGCTGCTCCGGACCGGAAACTCGGAGATGTGGACCGGCGCCGGACCCCGGAAGTTCCCGGAGGCCTACGCGTGCCTGACGGGCGACTCTGCCGCATGGGCAGTCGAGCGAGGGATCCGGTTGATCGGCATCGACTTCCTGGGCATCGAGCAGCGGGGGGCGACCGGCCACCCCACCCACCACACGCTGCTCGAGAACGGTGTGATCATCCTCGAAGGGCTGAACCTCTCTGCCGTGGAGCCCGGCCGCGCCTATCAGCTGATCTGTCTTCCCCTGAGGCTGATGCACGGAGATGGCGGTCCCGCGAGGGCCATCCTGATCGCCGAAGGCGCGTGAGATGAGCAACCGGCACCCCCCCGGCATGCCGGTCGCCGTGCTGTTCGACGTCGACGAGACCCTCATCTCCACCGGCGGGGCCGGGGCGAAGGCATGGCGATGGGCGTTCAAGCAGCTGTGGGGGGTCGACGCGGACATCTCGCTGTACACGAGGGGCGGGATGACCGACCCGGAGGTGGGCCGGATCACATTCGCGGGAGTCATGGGCCGCGAGCCCTCCGATCGGGACATGGCCCAGCTCCTCGGGGGCTACCTGCAACGGTTGCCCGAGGAGGTTCGCGCGTCCCCCGGCTACCGAGTCCTCCCCGGCGTCGAGGCGCTGCTCCCGGACCTGGTCTCGAAGGGCGTGTTGCTCGGCATCACCTCCGGCGCCCTCGAGGCCGGCGCGCACATCAAGCTGGCCCGGGCCGATCTCAACCGGTTCTTCAGCTTCGGCGGCTACGGCTCCGATTCGAGCGATCGGGGCGAGCTCACCAGCATCGCCATCGGACGTGCGGGCCGGATCCACGGCCACGACATCGACCCGAAGGACTGCGTGGTCGTGGGCGACACGCCCCTGGACGTCGCGGCGGCCCACGTTGCCGGCGCGGTCGCCGTCGGGGTGGCCACCGGGAAGTACTCGGTCGAGGAGTTGCACACCGCAGGAGCCGACCACGCGCTCGGAAGCCTCGAGGACCCATTCCCCGCCGTCTGAATCAACGCGGCCTTCGGGTTAGCAGCCGGCGCGGGCCACGACCTCCTCGCAGTGAGAGGCGGGCAGGACCTCGACCGAGCCGACCATCGCGAACGGCGCCATGAACTTGTCGACCGTCTCCTGATCCTCGGCGTCGGCGATGAGGTAGAAGGTGTGGGCGCCCTGGATCACGGCCTCGCCCTGGATGTTCACGCCGTAGGTCTCGGCGTTGGAGCGAGAGATGTGGGCCAGGAGCATCGCCCCCATCTGCGCGTCCTTGGCCGGGCAGGTCTCGGCGGCGTGCTGGTGCTGGACCACGAAGAGCGCCATCGAAGGTCTCCTCCTCCCGTGACCGGTGGATAAATCCGACTCCTTTCATAGGATTTCAACAGGCTTCGCCCGATTGTCAACCCGGCGGCGACGGACAAGCCCCGCCGCAACGCATGTCGTGCCATACGTTCCTGCGCGAGCCCTGCCCCCCAGCCTCATGCGCGGAGGCCGGTGAGCACCGCCACCCCGATCAGCGTCGTGGCCACACCGGCCAGTTGCAGGCGGGCCAGGCGCTCGCGGAACAGGAAGAACGCGGCCACCGCCGACAGCGCCGCGAATTGCGCGCCCAAGACCGCGGCCACCGCGATGCCGTGTCGGGCAGCTACGGCGTACGACAGGAAGCCCGCCACCTCCATCACGCCGGCGACCCCGACCAGCGGGGCCGCTTCGTGAGGGAGCCGAAGCCGGCCCGCCAGCGCCAGCGGTACCGCCACGAACCCCACGCCGATCACCCGCGCGGGCAGCACCGCCCAGATCACCGGCAGCAGCTGGCTCACTCGACCGGTCGCGTAGATGCTCGCCCCGAACATCATCGAAGAAGCCCCCGCGAGCAGCGCCGATCGCCGAAGCCGTCGAACGCGGACGTCCTGCACATCCGGTGCCATTGCAGCCAGGCTGACCCCCACGGCGATCACCCCGAGCAGGACCGCGGTCCCTGCCGCCAGGTGCTCGCCGGCGACCACGGAGATGACGGCAGCGATCGCTCCCTCGGTGGACGCGATAGGCGCGACCACACCCACCTTGCCGATCGACAGCGCGGCGTACTCCAAGAGCAGCCCGGCGACGTTCCCGGCGCCGGCCAGCAGCAGCCAGCCCCACGCCATGCCGTTCAGGTGTCCAGGCAGGCCCGAAGCCAGCCCAAAGGGAAGCGTGATCACCAGCCCGACGACCATCACGGCCGCCAGCACCGACACCGGCGAGGCCATCCGGCTGGAGCGCGAGGAGCACAGCGTGGCCACCGCCCACGACGCAGCGGCCCCGAGGCCCGCCAGAACCGCGATCACCGACGCAGCCCGGTCCGACCTCTTACAGCCCGTACGCCTCCAGGAGCCGCAGCCATACCTCGCTCACCGTGGGGAACGACGGCACCGCGTGCCACAGCGTGTCCAGCGTGACCTCGCCGGCGATGGCGACCGTCGCCGCGTGGAGCAGCTCCTGCACGTCGGGCCCGGTGAAGGTGGCGCCCACGATCACCCGCCGGTCCTGGTCGACCACCAGGAAGCTGGTCCCGTGGATGCCGTTCCCACGGGTGTAGGCCCCTGCCACTCCCCCCGTGTCGTAGGACACCGTTCGGACGTTCACGCCCTGATCCCGAGCCTGCTCCTCGGTCAGCCCGACCGCCGCCACCTGTGGGTCGGTGAACGTCACCCGCGGCACGATCCCGTGGTCGGCGCGGTCCACGACGTCCTTGCCCGCCACCACGTCGCCGAACAGCCGGCCCTGGTACTTGCCCATGTGGGTCAGCAGGGCCAGCCCGTTCACGTCCCCCACGCCGTAGAGCCAGTCGCTCCCGCTCACCCGCAGGCGCTCGTCCACCGGCAGGAACTTCCCCGTGAGGTCCTCGAGGCCCACCGTCTCCAGCCCGATGTCGGTGGTGCGCGGCCTCCGTCCCACCGCGACAAGGATCTCGTCGCCGGTGAACTCCCGGCCGTCCTCCAGCGAGGCCGTCACCGGGCCGTCCGTGCCCTCGCGACGTACGGCTACGACCCGCGCCCCGGTGACCACCGTGATCCCCTCGCCCTCGAACGCGGCCTTGACCTCTTCGCCGGCGAACCGCTCCTCGCGTGCAAGCAATCGGGGCGCGCCCTCCAGGACGGTGACCTCCTCGGAGCCAAGGCGCCGGAACGCCTGGGCCATCTCGACGCCGATGGCCCCACCGCCAAGCACCAGGAACCGCCTGGGCAATTCCTTGGTCGAGGTGACGTCGGTGTTGTCCCACGGCCTGGCCTCCCGAAGGCCCTCGATGGGTGGGATCGCCGCGGTGGTACCGCAGGACACCACCACCGCCTTGCGGGCGGTGAACCGCCGGACGCCGGTTCCGTCCGAGAGCTCCACCTCGACGGCCTTCTCGCCGGCGAGGCGGCCGTGCCCCCGAACGAACTCGATCCCCTTGCTTTCGAACCACCGCAGGTCCCCGGCGTCGTCCCAGCGGTTCGTCATGTAATCGCGCTGGGCGAACGCCGCCTCCACGTCGATCGAGCCGGTGACCGCCTCCGCCGCGCCGGGCACGCGCCGAGCAGCGGCCAGGACGTCACCGGGCCTGATCAGGGTCTTGGATGGAATGCATCCGTAGTACGAGCATTCCCCTCCCGCCAGGCGCTCCTCGACGATCGCGGCGGTCAAACCGTTGTCCACGGCCCTCCCGGCGGCGTTCTCCCCCGGTGGCCCGGCCCCGATCACGATCACGTCGAATTCGTCGGTCATGAGATCACGCCTCCCTCGAGGAGCCCGGTTTGCCTGGGGATCAGGTCGGCGACCAGCCCTGTCCATCCCGTTCTGGTGCCACGCGCCGTGGCCC
>JBKPBM010000176.1:0-4357 GCA_046744325.1 Actinomycetota bacterium
TGGTCGCCGGGTCGCGTTCTACGAGGGCACGCAGCGAGGCATCTTCGTGCAGGCGCTCAACGGGAGCGCGCCGCGCCGGGTCACCACGTTCGGCATCGAGCCCGTGTGGTCTCCGGATGGAACGCTGATCGCCCTCGAGAACTCGCCCGATGGGATGCCTCAGGATCAGATCTGGGTGGTCCATCCGGACGGCACGGGCATTCGGAAGCTCGGTCCGGGGGCGTGGCCGGCCTGGTCGCCGGACGGCAGGCGGATCGTGTTCGCCACCGACCGGGACGAGTTGGAGGTCATGTCATCGGACGGCTCACACGTACGGGATCTCCACGTCTCGGGGATCCGTCCGGCCTGGTCGCCAGACGGGGGGACCATCGCGTTCAGCCGGGACGATGGCATCTACCTCATGCGCCTCGATGGGTCGCATATCCGGAAGTTGACGAAGGGGAGCTCGGACTACCAGGACCCGACGTGGTCCCCGGACGGCACCATGATCGCGTTCTCGCACGGGGTCCCGATCGACGATCCTCACTGCCCTCCAGCGTCAGCGTGCCAGCTGTCCCAGGACGAGGTCTGGGTGATGAACGCCGATGGCACCGGCGCGCGGCAGGTGACCAACTGGGCCTCACCCGAGCACCCGAACGGCGGCACGGAGCCGGCCTGGGCTCCCATCGCGTTCACCTTCCCCTAGCGCCTTGGGTGGAGATCAGCCTCCAGATTCCCGTGCCATCGCTGAAGTAGATCGCGCCGTCCGGCCCGCGCTCGAGCGACAGCGGGAACGACGAGTGCGTGAACACCGTCGTCACCGACTGGATGTGGAGGCGGTCGGCCGTGAGGACGACCTGCCGGATCTCGTCGGTGTTGTACGCGCCGAAGAACATCGTGCCCTGGCTCGAGAGCAGACCGCAGTGGTTGCAGAAGGCGGCCCCCACCGGGGCGATGGTGGGGGTGAAGAAGCTCAGGGGCAGGATGGGGCTGGGGCCGTCCTGATTCGTGTTCTCGGGCGGCGGTGGAGGGCTCAGGCAGCTCCAGCTCGGCCCCCATCCGAAGTTCCCTCCCTTCACGATCAGGTTGATCTCGTCGTTGCACTGGGGGCCGTTCTCCGTCTCCCACAGATTCCCGGTCACGGGGTCGAAGGTGAACCCGAAGGAGTTGCGCAGGCCATACGACCAGATCAGGCTTCCCGGGAACGGGTTGTCGGCCGGCACGGCGCCCGACGCGGTCATCCGGAGGACCTTCCCCGCGTCGTTGGTCAGGTCCTGCGCGTTGCTCGAGTCGTGCGCCTCGCCGACCACGGCGTACAGCTTGCGGTCGGGCCCGAACAGGATGCGCCCGCCGTCGTGGTAGTCGCCCGCGACCGTTTCGCTCGACCAGATCACCGTGGCGGTGGTTCCCACCCCACCGTCGTCCCGGATCCGGAGGATCTCGTTGTGGAGCGAACCGTCCGTCGCCACGCGAGTGGCGTACGCGTAGACGAATGGTTGGGACGGATACCGAGGGTGCAGCGCCAGGCCGAGCAGCCCCTGCTCGCCCGTGGTCGACAGGTCCGTGACGGTGAAGAACAGGGTGTCCGAGCCCGTGGACGGGTTGGATATGTGGATCTCGCCGTTGAAACGCTCCCCGTAGAAGATCCGGCCGTCCCGGGCGAAGGTGAACGCCGCCGGGAAGTCCAGGCCAGAGAGGATCTGTTCGGCGCCGATGGCTCGGGAAGGGGCTGTACCGGCGGCCGGGGCCGCTCCGATGAGATGCCAGGACGCCGAGGTCACCGCGATCGTCGCCGCGGCGACCGCGAGAAGGGCCGTTCGCCTGATGGAGTCCCCCCGGGTCCGGTACGTCGGATCGAGAGCGGACGCTAGCAACCGCCCTCTCGATGAGTCAAGCCCGCCTCGGCGTGGACGCTCGTTGACGTTGCATCAACCGGCCGCCGAGGACGATGCTGGTCACATGACCACGACTTCGATCCCCGAGATCCGAGCGCCCCGGGGGCGCGAGCTCTCGTGCAAGGGCTGGGCTCAGGAAGCGGCCCTTCGCATGCTCATGAACAACCTCGACCCCGAGGTGGCCGAGCGTCCCCGGGACCTGATCGTGTACGGGGGCACGGGGAAGGCGGCGCGCTCCTGGGACGCCTATCACCAGATCGTTCGAAGCCTTCGCGCCCTGGAGGGCGACGAGACGCTGCTCATCCAATCCGGCAAGCCGGTCGGCGTGTTCCGGACCCAGCCGAGCGCTCCCCGCGTCCTGATCTCCAACGCGATGCTGGTTCCCAAGTGGGCCGACTGGGAGACGTTCTGGAAGCTCGAAGCCGCGGGGCTGACCATGTACGGACAGATGACCGCGGGCTCCTGGATCTACATCGGGAGCCAGGGGATCCTCCAGGGCACCTTCGAGACGCTGGGGGAGCTGGCCACGCAGCGGTTCGGAGGCAGCTTGAGGCGACGGATCGTCCTCACCGCCGGGCTGGGCGGCATGGGCGGGGCGCAACCGCTGGCCGTGACCATGAACGAGGGCGTGGCCCTGTGCGTGGAGGTCGACCCGACCCGGATCGAACGCCGGATCAAGACCCGATATCTCGACCGCGAGACCGACGATCTGGACCAGGCGGTCGAATGGGCGGAGGCTGCGAAGGCGGGGGGCGAGGCCGTGTCTATCGGGCTGCTGGGGAACGCGGCCGAGGTGTTCCCGGAGCTCCTGCGCCGGGGATTCCCGGCCGACGTGGTCACGGACCAGACCAGCGCCCACGATCCCCTGGGCGGCTACGTGCCGGAAGGCCTGACCGTCGAGGAGGCGGCCGAGTTCCGGGCCCGCGCGCCCGAGCTGTACGCCAAGCGGGCCTACGAATCGATGGCCGCGCACTGCGAGGCGATGGTCGCGTATCAGGAGCATGGCGCGGTCGTCTTCGACTACGGCAACAACCTTCGAGCCGGAGCCGAGCGCGGTGGGCTGGCCCACGACCGGGCGTTCGCCTACCCGGGGTTCGTCCCGGCGTTCATCCGGCCGATGTTCTGTGAGGGCAAGGGGCCGTTCCGATGGGCCGCGCTCTCCGGGGATCCGGCCGACATCCTGGCCACGGATCGCGCTGTCGGACAGCTCTTTCCGGAGGACGACCGGCTCCAGCGCTGGTTGCGCCTGGCCGAGGAACGGGTGGCATACCAGGGCCTGCCCGCCCGGATCTGCTGGCTCGGCTACGGCGAGCGGGCGATGGCGGGGTTGCGGTTCAACGAGCTGGTCGCCTCCGGTGAGGTCTCGGCGCCCATCGTCATCGGCCGGGACCACCTCGATGCCGGCAGCGTGGCGTCGCCGTACCGGGAGACCGAGGGTATGCGCGACGGCTCGGACGCCATCGCCGACTGGCCCATCCTGAACGCGCTGCTGAACACCGCTGCCGGGGCGCACTGGGTGAGCGTGCACCACGGGGGCGGGGTGGGCATCGGGTACTCGATCCATGCGGGCATGGTGGTGGTGGCCGACGGCACCGACGACGCCGCCGGCCGTCTGGAGCGGGTGCTGACCACCGACCCGGGGATGGGCGTCATCCGCCACGCCGATGCCGGGTATGACCGGGCCGTGGAGGTGGCGGAGGAACGCGGCGTCCGGCTTCCCTGGCGGGAGTGAACGGGAGGAAGGTCGGTCCCTTCCGGGCGCTCGGCCGGGGTGCGTTGCGCCGATGCGCGCGGTTCGGGCAGAGCGGCCTGTTCACGGGTTGGTTCTCGATGGTGGATCGCTGCCGGCGGTGCGGCCTGGCCCTCGAGCGAGAGGATGGCTCTCGCTCGGCGCGATGGCCATCAACCTGGGGGTGGCCGGGGGTGCCTTCGGTGTATACCTGGTCGCCACCATCGTGCTCACCTGGCCGGGCGTGCGTGGTTCTGGCTCACTGTCGGTGGGCTCCTGCTGGGCGTGATGCTGCCGATCGCGTTCTACCCGTTCAGCAAGACGATCTTCCTGGCCGTCGACCTTTGGATGCATCACATCGACAACCCGGACGCGCAGGAGCTAGAGAGTTCTCGTCTCAGCGACCAATCGCGACATTGACCCTGGCCCGGACCACATCTACTCGGCCCACTTTGTCTGCCTGCCGATTTGACAAGACCCCGACAAGTGGTAGAAGTGTCTCGCGCCCCAAGTAGAGGATAGGCGGGGGGATGTCCCGCGGCGACCCGCTCGCTTCTTGGACGTAGCCGATGCAACGGTTCACTCAGGCCGCGAGTTTCGCTGTACTTGCTCCGTTCATCCTCGTCGTCACCGTCCTGATGCCGGTGACGCTAGCGCAGGCCGACGGGCCAACAGCCACGTTCTCCCAAGTCACCACCCCGCCGCTCTGTTGCGTGGGGGCCACGTACCTGTCCTCGAACGGCCTGATCTACAT
>JBKPBM010000060.1:0-9934 GCA_046744325.1 Actinomycetota bacterium
GTTCAGGTCCGGGGGGTGGCCAAGTCGTACCTGCGAACCCGGGCCCTCGACGGCGTCTCCCTGGACTTCGGCACCGGCGTCACCGGGTTGCTGGGTCCCAACGGCGCGGGGAAGACCACGCTGCAGAGGATCCTGGCCACCGTCCTGGCGCCCGACGCGGGGAGCGTCAGGCTGCTGGGCCTTGACCCCGACAACGCCCGCCAGCGCCTTCGGATCCGTCGCCGCCTGGGCTACATGCCCCAGGAGCCGGGGTTCCATCGCGGCTTCACCGCCTTCGAGTTCGTGGACTACGTGGCGATCCTCAAGGAGATGACGGACCGGCGCGCTCGTCACCGGGAGGTCAGGCGGGTCCTGGAGCTCGCCGGCCTGGGAGCGGTTGCCCGCAAACGCATCCGGGCGCTGTCGGGCGGCATGCGCCGTCGGGTCGCCCTGGCCCAGGCCCTGCTGGGCGATCCGGAGCTCCTGATCCTCGACGAACCGACCGCCGGGCTGGACCCGGAGCAGCGCCTGCGGTTCCGGGAGATGCTGTCCCGGATCGGCGAGGAGCGGACCGTCCTGATGTCCACCCACCAGACCGAGGACGTGGCGGCGCTCTGCCAGCGGGTCGTCGTGCTCCACCGAGGAGCAACCCTCGTGGACGGCTCGCCCTCCGACGTGGCCGACGTGGCCCGAGGACGGGTGTGGCTGGCCGACCGGCGCGATCCGGGAGCCCAGCTCTCGTGGCGAACCGCTGAGGGTCGGCACCGCAACATCGGCACGGCACCTGCCGCGGCCGAGCTGGTCGAGCCCACCATCGAGGACGGCTACCTGCTCCTGGTGGGCGAGGCGGCGTTCGAGGAAGCTGCGTGAGCCCATCGTGAACACGACGCTGGAGACGCCGGTGGTCTCGTGGGTGGCCGACGAGCACCACCGCGGATTCGGACCGTGGGTGCTCGGGAGGACCGAAGGAGGCCGCCTCCTCCGACACCCCATCACGATGTTCGGCAGTGCCTTGAGCCTCGTTGCCTTCCTGCTGAACACCTGGCGGTGGGCTCCGGTCCTTCAGAGCGACGACATCCTGACGGGGATGGGCGTGCTGCCACTGGCAGCGGCGACCTTCCTGGTGGTGAACCTGGCGGTGACCCGCAGCCGGCGGCACGGAACCGATGAGCTGTACGGGTCGATGCCGGTCGGAGCGGAGGCTCGGACTCTCGGACACCTGCTCTCGATCGTGTACGCCGTGGGCCTCGGCGCGGTCCTCGTGCTGGCCATGGTGGTGGTCCGGCTCCTCGAGCATCCCGTCGGGGCCCCCAGTGCCATCGAGCTCCTGACGGGACCGGCCATCGTCGCAGTGGCGGGGATCATCGCGGTGGCCGCGGGGCGATGGTGGCCGCAGGCGGCGTCGGGGCCCGTGCTGCTGGTCGGCCTGGCCGGCGGGCAGATGCTGATGCAGTTCCAGCTCACCTCCGGTGGCTCGGGAACCGGAAAGCCCGTGCGGTGGTTGGCGCTCTGGGTCCCCATGGCGGTCTCCGGCCAGCCGGCCCGAGAGTTGGTGGTGCGACATGCCGGATGGCACCTGGCGTACCTGGGCGGGCTCGGCCTGGTGCTTGCCATCGTGGCCCTGCTCCGCCACCGGCCTCGCCTTCGAGTCGCGGGAATCCTCGCTCCCGCCCTTGCCCTGATCATCCTTGCCGCCGCCCTCGAGGTTCGCGGAGCGTCGAACGCCGACGTGCAACGGATGGCCGAACTGCTTCGGCACCCCGAGCGGTACCGTGTGTGCGAGGTCCGCGACGGGGTCCGGTACTGCGCCTTCCCCTCCTACCGAGGATGGATCCACCGGTGGGCCGGCGCGATCGAACCGCTCCTGGCCGAGCTGCCGCCCGATGCCAGGCCGCGGGACATCGAAGTCCTCCAGACGCTCATCCTGTGGGGGAGCGACATCGAGCGACGGGTCACCCTCGACCCGGCCAACACCGCGGGGCAGACGTCCTTCACCGGCACCAACGACCTGGGATCGGCTCTTCGTCCGACCTCCCAGTGGGGAGAGGGCGCCGAGGAGGGAATGTCTCAGCTGGGGTTCGACATCGTGATAGCCGCTGAGGCGGTCGGCCTCCCGCGCCGGCCAGAGGACCAGCCCTACACACGGGCCGAGATCCGAGCGGTCGCGGGCAGGATCGCAGGAGAGAGCCGCTCGGAATTCCTCCAGGAAACGCAGCCCGGAGATTCCAATCCCCGTTGCAGCGCGCTGGGCCAGGCACGGGCCACAGTGGCGCTCTGGCTGGCCGCCTCGGCCACCGACGGCGCGACGCGAGCCTTTCGCCGCGAGATCGCCACGGACGCCCACCTCCATCACCAGGGGCCGTACACCTCGGTTGGGCCGTACTTCTACGACGATGCCGTCCCGGATGTCGCCAGGATCTTCAACTTCCCCGTCACGTGGGGGGATCCCGAAGCAGCGTACGCGGCCGAACTGCTGGGCCGCCCGAGGCAGCAGGTCGCGACCGTCATCCGATCGAACTGGTCGCACCTCACCGACCCGAGGACGACGAGCGACGAGGTCGCCCGGCTCTTCGGGCTCCGCGTGCTGCCCGACCTGCACCGGGCCGAGCTCCAGTACGAGCCCATGACGGTGGCGTGCCGGTGAGCCCCCGACGCGATCCTGCGGTAGGTGGTCATCAGGCGGCATCCGGCCGGAGATCCTCCCAGCTGGGTTCGCTGCTTCGGCCCACCGCTCGGGCGATGCGGTGGTCTCCTCTGGCCGTGGCGCTCGGCGTCGCGGTGATCGTGGTCTTCCCGATGACCCGCGACACGTGCCTCGGGCTGGGCTCGGCATGCGTCTCCGACGGGGTCCGCATCGCCGCTCTCCGCCTGGCGATGCTGATCCTGGCCATGGGCGCCGCGTTTGCCCTCGACGACCCGACCGAGGACGCCATGGCGCACCTTCCCACCCCGACGTGGATCCGCCGTTCGGTTCGACTCGTCCTGCTCAGCCCTGTGCTCGCCGTGAGCTGGACGCTCCTGACCGGGCTCGCCCTCCGGGACAAGATCGGACCCGACCCGTTCCCGGCGCGTGCGATGACCCTTGAATTCGTGGCCACCCTCGCCGTGGCATTCGCCCTGACGGCCATCGGCGCCCGGTACGCACCGGACAGGCTGGGCGGGATCGTGGCCGGTCCGGTGCTGTTCGGACTCGCGGTGATCGCGATCTTCCTGCCCGGCCGATGGAGCCTCCTGGTGACCGAGCCGCTCGCCCGGCTGGCCGACGACCCGCAGTACCCGTGGTGGAACCATGCTCAGGCCCTGTGGGGATGGGTCCTGGTGGCCGGGCTCGCGGTGTTCGGCTTCGCCTCCCGAGACGCCTGGCGGCGGAACCCCCTCAGGGCCCGGAGGCGATGGTCAGGCTTTCGCGTGGAAGACCCGAGAGCACCCGCACGGTCCCGCGTGGCCGATCCCACCGAGGGCACCTGACGCAGCCCTACGGCTCTCCGCCTTCCAACTGGTCGAACGTCGATCCGAAGATGAGCTGGCGAACGCCCCGGCCGGTCAGGAACGACAGCGGGAACCCGATGGGGATCCTCGTCGCCTCATCGAGCGTGTTCAGTTGGTCCGAGGTCAACTCGAACTCGAGGGACCCCAAGTCGTCCTCCATCTGGGCAACCGTGCGCGCCCCCACGATCGGGATCACCGTACCGCGCTGCTGGCGCACCCAGTTGATGGCCACCTGCGACGGCGTCTTCCCGATCTCTCGAGCCAGCGCCAGCACGGCCTCGGCCCGACGGAGCTCCTCGGGGTCGGGCGTGTCGCCCTCGTCGTCCATCCGCCGCGTCTCGCCGGGATCGGCCTTCGCCCGGTGATACTTGCCGGTCAGCACGCCCTGCCCGATCACGCCCCACGGGGCCATGGCCAGCCCGAACCCGCGCGCCGACGGGATGACCTCACGCTCGGCGTCGCGCCACACCAGGCTGTAGGGGAACTGCACGGCCGCGGGCCTCGGCCACCCGTGCCACTCGGCCAGCGTGATGGCGCGGGAGACCACCCACCCCGGCGTGTCGGAGAACCCCACGTGCAGGACCTTTCCCGCACGCACCAGGTCGTCCATGGCCCGGACGACCTCCTCGACCGGCGTGGTGAAGTCCCACATGTGCAGCCACAGCAGGTCGACGTGGTCGGTTCGGAGCCGCCGAAGGCTTCCCTCCACCGACCGTCGCATGTTCTTGCGATGGTTGCCGCCGAAGTTCGGGTCCCCCCGCCGTTCGGAGAGCGAGTACTTGGTGGCGATGACGAAGTGGTCCGGGTCGGCCTCGGTGAACTCCCCCACGAACTCCTCGGAGGTTCCGCCCGTGTAGTTGTTCGCCGTGTCGACGAAATTCCCGCCCGCTTCCGCGAACCGGTCGAAGATCTTCCGGCTCTCCTCCCTCGACGCACCCCATCCCCACGTCTCGCCGAAGGTCATCGTGCCGAGGGCCAGCTCGGACACGCGCACACCACTGGGGCCCAGCAGTCGGTATCTCATGGCCCTGGACGGTACCCCGTTGGAACCGGCGGGTGCATCCGACCCCGGGCCGATCCCGTCTACGGAATCGGTCGGAGCCGGCGTGCGTCATCCGGGCGCGTCGAGGCCTTCGCGCACCGCGTACAGGGCCGCCTGAGTCCGGTCGGCCACGTGCAGCTTGGCCAGCAGGTTGCTCACGTGCGTCTTCACGGTCTTCTCGGAGATCACCAGCTCCCGGGCGATCTCCCGGTTGGATCGGCCACGGGCGATCAGGCGAAGCACGTCGCGCTCCCGCTCGGTCAGCGGCTCGCCGTGGGGACGGCCGTCGCTTCGGGCGACCTCGGCGAGCACCCGTGAGGTGACGCTGGGATGCAGCAGGCCCTCGCCCCGATGGACCCGGCGGATGGCCTCGGCCAGCTCGCGTGGTTCGGCGTCCTTCAATAGGTACGCGGCCGCACCTGCACGAACGGCGGGGATCACCTTGGCGTCGTCGGCAAAGCTGGTCAGGACGATGACCCGAGTGGCGGGACTGACCTCACCGATGCGGCGGATGGCCGCCACGCCGTCCAGGTTGGGCATCACCAGGTCCATCAGCACGATGTCCGGCCGGTGAGCCGAGCTCTGCGACACCGCCTGCTCGCCGTCGGCGGCCTCGCCGACCACCTCCAGGTCGTCCTGAAGCTCGAGGAAGCTCCGCAGGCCCTGCCGGACCACGGGGTGGTCGTCGGCGATCAGCACGCGGATCCTACCCACGCCTCTCGCTGTCCTTGTCCTGGCGCCCAGCAGGCACCTCCAACCTGACGACCGTACCCGAGCCGGGCGACGCGTCGATCCGCAGCGACCCGCAGACCGAGCTGGCCCGCTCCTCCATCGACGTCAGGCCGAGGTGGCGCGAACGGACGTCGCGCGCTGCCGGATCGAACCCGACGCCGTCGTCGCGCACCTCCAGCACCGCGCCGCCCTGCATCGCTCGGAGGGTCACCGAGATCGATCGCGCGGACGAGTGCCGAAGGCTGTTGGTCAGGGCCTCCTGGGCCACCCGGAACACGGCCCGCTCGGCGGCAGGCTGGAGCTCGGCAAGGCCGTCGGTGGTCACGTCGATCGGCACGCCGTACACGCGCTGGAGCACGTCGGCATGCTTGCGAAGGGTGGGGACCAGACCGTCGGCCTCCAGGTCCGCGGGTCGGAGCTCGAAGACCAGGTCGCGCATCTCCCGCACCGCATCCTGGCTGAGCGACTTCAACCGCCGGATCTGCGCCGCCGCGGCCACCGGGTCCCGGTCCGCCAGCGTGGCCGCCGCCTCGGCCGTGTACACGGCGCTGAACAGCGTCTGGGTCACCGAATCGTGCAGCTCCCGAGCCAGTCGGTTGCGCTCCTCCATCACGGTCAGCTCGCGGCTGCGCTCCTGGAGCCGGGCCCGCTCCAGGGCCACCGCCGCGTGAGCGGCCAGCATCTCCACCATGCACTGGTCCGCGTCATCGAACTCAGGCTGACCGATCCGGTCCGTCAGGTAGAACGCGCCGATGGCCTCGCCTCGATGGACGATGGGCACGCCGAGGAAGGACGTCATGATCGGGTGCGCGGAGGGCCACCACCGGAACCTGGGGTCATGGCGGATGTCGGGCAGGCGAAGAGGCCGGCCCTCATCGAGCATCGCCCCGAGCAGGCCGTGGGTCCGAGGGAGCCGGCCGATGGCGTCGCGCTCCTCGTCGGTGAGCCCGGAGACCAGGAACCGCGCGAACCCGCCTTCGCCATCGGGCGTGCCCAGCGCCGCGTAGCGGGCCCGGGCCACGTCTCGCGAGGCGTCCACCATCCTCTGGAGGACCGACTCCACCGAGAGCTCACCGGAGATGGCCAGGACGGCCTCGTTCATCACGCGGAACCCCGGGTGCGGCGCACCGCAGCGGGGGCAGGCGGAAGGGTCGGCCATGTCCATCACTGTAGGCAGCCCGGCGCCGTTCGGGCATCGGTCGTGCGCCCGAGGCGGCCTCCGACCACAGCCGGACCGGGTGCGGTCAGGGAATGGGCGGGATGTTCTGGTTCAACCGGAAGAGATTCTCGGGATCGTACCGACGCTTCAGCTCTGTGAGCCGGGCGAACTTCGATTCGCCATACGCCTGGCGCACGCGATCCGCGCCCTCGTCGCCGAGGAAGTTCACGTACACACCCTGCTCATAGGGGGCGGTCGCGTCGAAGAGGTCCCTGGTCCAGGCGACCTGTGCGTCGCGATCGGATGGGTCGGTCCACACGCCGTTGATGTTCAGGGCATGCTCGGCGTCCCGGCCGGTGAAGGCGGAATCGCCCTCGCCCAGCCTCCGCACCGCGCCGCCCATGTGGAACAGGATCGCGTACGAGCGTGCAGAGCGATGGGCCCACGCGCGCTCGACCAGGGTGTCGATCGACCCGTCGGTGAGCGGCCCCAGGTAGCGCGACTTCCAGTAGTACCCCCATCCCCAGGGCACGGTCGCGTCGAACATCGATTGGTGCTCGGTGAACGGCTTGACCTCGATCACGTCGACCAGCGGCTCGCCGAGTGTTCGGAACGGAGCGACGTCGCGCTGGGCCGTCGCCACATCCCCTCCCGCGTGGCAGACGGCGACAACCACGACGGGCCGTCCATGCACCTCTTCGGGGAGGAAAGGCAGCGGGGCCGCGTACCGCAGGTTGACGATGGTGGTGAGGTCGTCCGGCGCATCCGCAGCGGCGTCACGATACGCGCGGAGAACCCGAGGGGCGTCCTCGCTTCGGTAGAACACCGCCCCTGACAGGACCTGGGGCCCAACCGGGTGCAGCCGGTAGTCGAACGACGTGACCACTCCGAAGTTGCCCCCGCCCCCGCGCAGGGCCCACAGAAGGTCACCGTCGCCGTCGTCGCCCGCTCGAACGACTCGCCCGTCTGCCATGACAACCTCGGCAGCGACGAGGCTATCGGACGTCAGGCCGAAGGCTCGCATCAGCCAGCCGATGCCGCCGCCCAGCGTCAGACCCGCGATCCCTGTGTGGGTCACGATGCCGGCAGGCACGGCCAGACCGAGAGGCTGCGTGGCCGCGTCCAGCTCTCCGAGAAGCACCCCGGCGTCCGCGCGCACGAGGTTGCGGCCGGCGTCCACCTCGATGCGTCGCATCGCGGAGAGGTCGATCATCATTCCTCCGTCGCAGACCGCCCACCCCGCCACGCCGTGGCCGCCCCCACGTACCGCCAGCGGGAGGTCGCGGTCCCGGGCAAAGCCGACGGCCCGGGCGACATCGCCGGCGTTCGCGCATCGGGCGATCACCGCCGGGCGCCGGTCGATGTCCGCGTTCCACACCTGGCGGCCCTCGTCGTACCGCGGCGAACCTGGCAGCAGGAGCGTCCCCTGGAATCGTTCGCCCAGGCCGCGAACGTCGATCTCTCCCGAACGGTCCGCGCTCGTCATCGCTCTACCCTCGGAGATCCAGCACGCAGAGATCGGCGCGGCCGGCCGCGAGGATCGTGTTCACGTCGTCGAGCGTGGTCAGGTTGCCTCCGACCAGTGTGGGCATGGCGGCCTCGTTACGGATCCGGTCGCTCGCCGGGACGAGAGAGAATCGGCCGAACTCCGGGCGGTCGTGTTCCACGGTCTGGCCAGCCACCACGTGAACCAGATCGCAACCGTTGTCTCGCAGGATACCGGCCACGATCACGGCGTCGTCCACGTCGAACCCTCCGGGCACCCAGTCGGTCGTCGTTAACCGGATGGCGAGCGGCCGCCCAGCCGGCCAGACTTTCCTCACCCCTTCGAACACCTGCAGCGGGAAGACAAGCCGATTTTGAAGCGTCCCGCCGAACCGATCGGTCCTTCGATTGGATAGAGGCGAGAGGAAGCTGGCCAGCAGGTAGCCGTTGCTCATATCGAGCTCCAGGAGATCGAAGCCGGCGGCGGCCGCCCACGTGGTCGCGGCGACGAATCCTTCGATCACCTCGGGCATCTCCATCGACGTCAGCTCCTTCGGGAACATCGAGTGGCGCGTGTACGGCAGCGCTGATGCTGACACCAGGGGCCATCCGCCAGAGCGAAGCGCCCGATCGGCGCCCGTGAGTCGCGGCCGGGTGGCGCCCCGTCGACCGCCGTGGCCCAGCCGGATGCCGATCGCGGGTCGGTCCGGCGACCCGCCGCCCCTCGAGTGGATGGCCTCGACGATGGAATGCCAGGCCGCCCCCAGCATCTCGGTCCACAGTCCGGGCGTCCCCGGAGGGATCCGGCCCGCCGGGGTGATGGCCACGAAGTCCGTGAGGACCAGCCCGGCCCCCGCCGACGAGATCGCCATCCGGCGACTCAGATCGGCCGACGGCAGGCCGTCCTTGCCATCGTCCAATGAGGCTGCCGCGACCGTGACCCGATTCGCCACGTCGCACTCCCGCAACCGCAGGGGCGCGAACGCGGGCGGCGCGGCGAGCACGGGCTGAGCGCCGGCGGACTCATCGTTGGCCGTCGCGGCGAACCAGCGGTCCACCGACTGCGCGAACGCGGGGTCGCGCATCTCCAGGTTCAAGTGCGAGATCCGCCCGCTCCGGGTGAGCAGGTTGAACGCGAACTGGATCGGCTCGAACGCCGCGTACCGCCGGACGTTCTCGAAGTACGTCGAGCTCTCCAGGGCCGCCTGCTGGAGTCGCTCCACCACCGGCTGGCGCTCCATCTCGAACCACGTCAGCGCCTCGCCCAGGTCGTCCGGATGCCGCTGCAGCGCCTCGGCCAGCGCCACCGAGTCCTCCATCGCCAGCTTGGTCCCCGACCCGATGGTGAAGTGCGCCGTGTGGGCGGCGTCACCCAGGATCGCCACGCTGCCGTCGTGCCAGGTCTCGTTGCGAAGGGTAAGGAAGGACATCCAGATCGATCGGTTGGAGAGCAGCCGGTGCCCGGCCAGGTCCTCCTCGAACAGCTTCTCGCAGTAGGCGATGCTCTCCTCCTCGGTGGCCTGATCGAGGCCGGCC
The DNA here is from genome assembly GCA_046744325.1 of Actinomycetota bacterium. GTDB lineage: Bacteria > Actinomycetota > UBA4738 > UBA4738 > UBA4738 > JBKPBM01. The sequence continues at coordinate 9,423 of JBKPBM010000060.1, forward strand.
CGGTGCCACGTCTCGCCGGGGCATTCGACGATGAACGTGCTCATGTGGGCGTCGAACGGGTAGCCGTGCACCTGGAACAGGCCGTGCTCGTTCTCGCGGAAGATGAACGTGAACGCCTTGAACGCCAGGTCCGTGCCGAACCACGCGTACTTCGTCGAGTGGACCTTCGTCTCCGGTCGGAACACGTCCTGGTGCAGACGGCGGATCAGGCTGTTCACGCCATCGGCCCCGACCACCAGGTCGGCATCGCGCGCGACGGAAGCCAGCCTGTCTCCGTCGACATCCTGGTGGAACCGGAGATCCACGCCCAGCCCTACGCATCGTCGCTGCAGGATCTCCAGCAGGCGCGTCCGCGCGATGGCGGAGAAATTATGGCCACGTGAGCGAACCGTCTCGCCGCGGAACTTCACGTCGATCGCGGTCCACTTGGCGAAGGTGTCGGTGAACTCGTCGTACGTCTCGCGGTCGGCGTCACGGAACGCGCCCAGGGTCTCCTCGGAGAACACCACGCC
>JBKPBM010000010.1:0-2485 GCA_046744325.1 Actinomycetota bacterium
AGCCGGCGCGTTCCGCTTCTACTTCCTCCTCGCGCTTGGCATCGGGATCACGATCGCCGTCGTGTGGATGGAGCAGGGCCAGCGCCGGATCCCGGTCCAGTACGCCAAGCGCGTCGTCGGGCGGCGCATGATGGGCGGCCAGAGCACGTACATCCCGCTCAAGGTGAATCAGGCGGGGGTGATCCCGATCATCTTCGCCTCCTCCGTGCTGTACTTCCCCAGCCTGCTGCAGAACGTGATCCACGTGTCCTGGTTCCAGGGCTTCGTGAACAACTACCTGCTCCGGCAATCGAGCGTGGTGTACATGCTCATCTACGGAACCCTGGTGGTGTTCTTCGCCTACTTCTACACGGCCATCACGTTCAACCCCATCGACACGGCGGACAACATCCGCAAGTACGGGGGCTTCATCCCGGGGATCCGTCCGGGCAGACCGACCGCCGAGTACCTGTCCAACATCCTGAACCGCATCACCCTGCCCGGCTCGCTGTTCCTGGCGTCCATCGCCCTGATCCCGTCGATCTTCCTGGCCATCTGGCAGATCACGGCGTTCCCCTTCGGTGGCACCACGATCCTGATCACCGTCGGAGTGGCGCTGGAGACCATGAAGCAGCTCGAGTCCCAGCTGATGATGCGGCACTACGAGGGTTTCCTCACCTGATCCGGCTCGTCCTGCTGGGCCCTCCCGGTGCCGGGAAGGGAACACAGGCCCACCGCTTGGCCGAGCGCTTCGAGGCCAGGCTCATCTCCACCGGTGACATCTTCAGGTGGAACGTGGCCGGCGACACCGAGCTGGGGCGGCTGGCCAGGAGCTACCTCGATTCCGGCGAGCTCGTTCCCGACGAGGTCGTCGTGCGGATGGTCGCCGGGGCGCTGGACGACGCTGCGAACGGCTTCATCCTGGACGGGTTCCCCCGGACCACGGGCCAGGCTGAGGCCCTGGAGCGGGAGCTCACCGCCCGGGGCGCCCCGCTCACGGCGGCGCTGGCCCTGCTCCTGGAGGACGAGATCGCCGTCAAGCGCATCGCCGGGCGGCGGACGTGTGCGGCCTGTCAGCGCTCCTCCAACGTTGCCTTCGAGCCGCCGAGGCACGAGGGCGTGTGCGACGCATGCGGGGGACGGCTGGTGGCTCGAAGCGACGACGATGAGATGACGGTTCGGCGAAGGCTCGACGTCTACCATGAGAGCACCGCGCCACTCCTCGAGTTCTACCGGGAGCGGGGCCTCCTGCGAGAGATCGACGCCGATGGTTCGGAGGACGAGGTGACCCGCCGGGCGCTTGAGGCCATCGAGAGGTGAACGGGTGATCATCTACAAGTCGACGGCCGAGATCGATCTGATGCGCAGGGCCGGGAGGGTCGTGGCGCTGACCATCGAGCGATTGACCGAGGCGGTGCGCCCCGGGATGACCACCATGGACCTGGACCGGCTCGCCGAGAAGAGCATCCGTGGGGAGGGGGCCCTTCCATCCTTCAAGGGATATCGCGGCTTCCCCGGGACCATCTGCACCTCGCTCAACGAGCAGATCGTCCACGGGATCCCCGGCAGGCGAGAGCTGATCCCCGGGGACATCCTGAAGCTCGACGTGGGCTGCATCTGGGAGGGCTACCACAGCGACTCGGCCGTCAGCGTGTTCGTCGGGGGGCCGCCGTCGGAGGAGGCCGTCAAGTTGGTCCGGGTCACCGAGGAATCGCTGGAGGCGGGGATCTCCCAGCTGAAGGCGGGCTCCCGGCTCTCCGACGTCGGTCACGCCGTCCAGCAGGTCGCGGAGGGAGCCGGGTTCAGCTGCGTCCGGGAATACGCCGGGCACGGCGTCGGCCGGGCGCTCCACGAGGACCCGCAGGTTCCGAACTACGGGCCACGCGGCCGGGGGCCGGTGGTCAAGTCCGGGCTGGTGGTGGCCATCGAGCCCATGGTCAACATCGGGACGTGGCGGACGAGGATCCTGGCCGACGATTGGACGGTGGTCACCCGCGACGGCAGCCTCTCCGCCCACTTCGAGCACACCATCGCCATCACCGAGGCCGGACCGGAGGTCCTGACAGCCCGGTCGTAGACGTTCGCCCTGCTGGGGGCCTATACTTGCCCGGTCGCCAGGGCACACGGCCCTGGCATCTTTTGGCATGTTCGAGAGGTAACCCGAGAGCTTGGCGAAGAAGGATGCGATCGAAGTGGAGGGGACGGTTGTGGAACCCCTTCCGAACGCCATGTTCCGGGTCGAGCTTGACAACGGACACAAGGTCCTGACCCACATCTCGGGCAAGATGCGGATGAACTACATTCGGATCCTGCCCGGCGACCGGGTGCTGGTGGAGCTCTCGCCGTACGATCTCACCCGAGGGCGCATCATCTACCGGTACCGATGAGTCGGGGTCCGAGGAGAGGTTGGGTTCGATGAAGGTTCGTCCTTCGGTGAAGAGGATCTGTGACCGGTGCAAGGTCATCACCCGGAATGGGCGGGTCATGGTGATCTGCTCGAAGGACC
>JBKPBM010000100.1:0-2415 GCA_046744325.1 Actinomycetota bacterium
TCGTTTGACTGCTCGACTCGGGCAGACCCCGTTACCGCTCGCGCCGCGCCCCATCGCTCCGCCCCCCCTCCGGTCAGGACCGTGGGCGGCCGTTCGGGGCAGAGAGGGGCCGAGTCTCCAAAAAGCCCCGGAGCCGCCGAATGGGCCGTCCGGTACCGTTCGCGCCGCCCCGGCGCAGCCGCGCACCCCTCCCCCGGAAGGCTTGACCACGGTGGGGGGCGGCCGTACGGTCCGGGCCAGTCGAGGAGGGGAGGTTCAACGGTGGGCAGGCTCGAGGGCAAGGTCGCGCTGATCACCGGCGCGGCGAGCGGGATGGGCAAGATCGCGGCGACGCTGTTCGCGCGCGAGGGCGCGAGGATCGTCCTGGCCGATGTGGCCGATGAGGCCGGCCGGGCAACGGCCGATGAGATCGGCCAGGCCGGTGGCGAGGCCCTCTACGTGCGCGCCGACGTCTCCAACGCGGACGACGTCCAGCGGATGGTCACAGCGGCCATCGACCGGTTCGGCTCCCTCACCGTCCTGTACAACAACGCCGGCATCTTCCCCGCTGACGACGGCTCGGTGACCGAGACGCCCGACACCACCTGGGACCGGGTGATGGCCATCAACCTCAAGGGCGTGTTCCTGGGGTGCAAGTACGGCATCCCGGCGATGCTCGACTCCGGGGGCGGCTCGATCATCAACGTGGCCTCGTTCGTCGCGCTGATGGGCGCGGCCGCGGCCCAGATCGCCTACACCACCAGCAAGGGTGGGGTGTTGGCGATGACACGGGAGATCGCCGTGGAGTTCGCCCGCAAGGGCATCCGGGCGAACGCCCTCTGCCCCGGCCCCATCGAGACGCCCCTGCTCCAGGAGCTGCTGGCCGACCCCGCCAGGCGAGAGCGCCGGCTGGTCCACATCCCCCTCGGCCGGTTCGGGAAGGCCGAGGAGATCGCCAACGCCGCCCTGTTCCTGGCCTCCGACGAGAGCTCGTTCATCACCGGCTCGACGTTCGTGGTCGACGGCGGCATCACGGCCGCCTATATCACCCCCGAATAGTCGCCTTGCTCGAATTGACTTCCTTCCGGGCCTGGGAGCTAAATCTGCCCGTCGGAGAGTGGTCGAGACCCTCGAGAGGGGAGGAGGACGCATGTCCACGGAAACTCCGAGCACCGGTCCCGGCGGGATCGCTCCAACGCCGCAGCCCCCGCCTCCCTCCGCCGGCAAGACCGATAAGGAGCGCCTTCACGAGCTCGGCTACGCGCAGGAGCTGGCTCGCAAGATGGGTGGGTTCTCGAACTTCGCCGTCTCGTTCACGATCATCTCGATCCTGTCGGGCTGCCTGACCCTCTACCTGTTCGGGATGACCACCGGCGGGCCCATCATCATGAACATCGGCTGGCCGCTGGTTGGGATCATGGTGACGATCGTGGGCCTGTCGATGGCCGAGGTCTGTTCCAGCTACCCGACGGCCGGCGGCCTCTACTACTGGTCCGCCAAGCTGGCGAAGAACAACGCCCCGGCCTGGAGCTGGATGACCGGTTGGTTCAACCTGATGGGTCAGGTCGGCATCACCGCTGGCATCGACTTCGGATTGGCGTTCTTCGCCGATGCCCTGCTGCACCTGTGGTTCAACTACTCGACCAGCCCCGGCCACGTCATCGCGGTCTACGCGGTCGTGCTGTTCCTCCACGGGCTCCTGAACACGTTCGGCGTCCGACTGGTCGCCCTCCTCAATGACATCAGCGTGTGGTGGCACATCCTGGGCGTGCTCATCATCGTCGGCGTGCTGTTCATCATGCCGGATCACCACTCGGGGTGGGGCTTCACGTTCTTCCACTTCGTGAACAAGACGGGCTTCGGCTTCGGCGGTGCGCCGATCTACGTGTTCCTCCTCGGTCTGCTGCTCGCCCAGTACACGTTCACGGGGTACGACGCGTCCGCGCACATGACGGAGGAGACGACCAGCGCCGACATCTCGGGTCCCAGAGGCATCGTGATGTCGATCGTGGTGTCGTTGATCGCCGGCTGGATCCTGCTGATCGGGGTCACCCACGCCATCGCCCCCGGCACCTACGACAAGGTCCTGAGCAGCGGCTACGCGGGCACGGGGGTCCCGCCCGTCGAGATCTTCATCAGCGCAACGACCCGGAAGATCGGCGAGTTTTTGCTGTTCATCGTGGTGGGCGCCCAGTTCTACTGCGGCATGTCGTCGGTGACCGCGAACTCCCGAATGATCTATGCGTTCTCCCGAGACGGAGCCATCCCCGGCTCCGACTTCTGGCACAAGATCAACAAACGAACCAGGACGCCGACGAACTCGATCTGGCTGGCTACCGTGGCGGCGTTCATCCTGGGGGTCCCATACCTGTGGAGCCCGGTTGCCTACGCCGCGATCACCTCGATCGCCGTGATCGGCCTCTACGTGGCGTACGC
>JBKPBM010000014.1:0-12805 GCA_046744325.1 Actinomycetota bacterium
TCATCAACGGCAAGATGTACCTGTACGGCGGGTTCGGGCTCACCGACACCAACCCCACCGCCGACGTCCAGCGCATCACGCTTGTCTATGACCCGGCCACCGACACGTGGACGAACACCACCCGCCTGATGATCACGGGACGGATCTGGCAGGCCTACACCGCCAACCCCACCCGTGCGTTCGTGGCCGACGGAAGCAACGATCTGACCACCTTCAACTCACTCGCCACCACGGAGACCTTCACCGTGTCGGGTGGGTGGAAGCCGATGGCCAGCATGCCGGCCGGCCGCCTGGCGCCTGGCATGGGGTTCCTGGGGTCCACGCTCGCCGTGTTCGGCGGCGGCACGGGGAACACGACGAGCGGCTTCACCCTGCTGAGCTCCACGGTCGGGTGTGTCGGCGCCGCGTGCGGCCCCGGCCCCTGGAATGACCTGAGCAAGAACCTCAACACGGCCCGGTGGTTCACGGCCTGGGCTTCAGGAGGAGGGAAGCTCTACGACGCAGGTGGCAGCGACGGGACGGGCCCGACGCTGAGCTCGGCGGAGTCCACCGCCTAACCAGCACCGAGCTCAGCATCTCTGCTCCATCGAAGCGGAGGAGGGGCGAGGCTGGAACGTCGGCCTCGCCCCTCCCTTTCGCCTAGGCTGCCTGCCACAGTGCCGGCATCGGATCTCTCATCGATCCCACCCCGCATCATCGAGACGCCGCGGCTGATCCTGCGCGAGTTCACCCCGGACGACGTCGCCGGGCTGGCCCTCATGTACGCGGATCCCGAGACGATGCGGTTCATCGGTCCGGGGGGGACCATCGATCTCGAGGGGACCCGTGCCAGCATCGAGCGCACCATCGCCAGGAACGCCGAGCAGGGCTTCGGACTGTGGGCGGTCGACCTCAAGCCGGTCCGCCGGCTGGTCGGACGGTGCGGGCTGATCCTGTGGGACGACATCGATGGCCGGGAGGAGATGGAGGTGGCCTACCTGATCGCCCGGGACCAGTGGGGACACGGCCTGGCCACCGAGGCGGCCACCGCCATCCGGGACCACGCCTTCGCCGAGCTGGGTCGCACCCGCCTGATCTCGATGATGTATCCGGCGAACGCGGCCTCTGCTGCCGTGGCGCGAAAGGTTGGCATGTCGTACGAGAAGGACGTCGAGCTCTTCGGCCACCGGGTCCTGCTCTACGCCCTGGAGCGGGCCCCACGATCGGGCCCCTCAGACCCCTAGACGATGGGAGGGGCCGCCTCACGGCGGCCCCTCCCTCGATCATCCCGTGCTTGCTGGACGTTATGGTCAGCCGACGTCCTTCCTAGAACGTCACCCCTCCCCACTCGTCCTCGCAGGTCCCGGTCCGGTCATCCGGCCAGGTCGCGTGCAGCGTGGTCCCTGCCCAGATGGCGCCGATGTAGTCGCCCATGAACGGGGTCCCGCCGCCGCTCAGGCAGCTGGCGAACGACGAGTTCGCCGTGGCCAGCGGCTTGTTCCCCTTGAACGACGTCCCGCCGTTCGTCGAAATGGCCACAGTGGCCTTGTAGTTGCCGGCCGAGCGCTTCAGGTAGACCACGCCGATCTTGCCCGTGGCATCGTCGACGACGAGCCAGTGGAAGAACTGGTCGGAGGTGCTGGTCCCGAAGATGTTCACGGGTGCGTTCCAGGTGGTCCCCCCGGTCGTCGACTTCGACACGCGGCCCTGCATGAAGACGCCCGTGTAGTTGTAGTCGGCGATGTAGAGGTTGCCCGAGGCGTCGGCGTCGATGGTCGGGATGTTGCTGACCCGGTCCGACGTGGTCGGGACGTTGCCGTAGAACGCGCAGAAGCAGCTGTCCGGAGCCATGGTGACGGTGTGGACGTTGACCACGGCGCTCCACGTGTTCCCGCCATCGGTCGACTTGGAGAACTCGACCGTGGCCGTCGTGTTGCCGCAGTCACCCGCCGGGCCTGTCGCCGAGCACCTGATCCAGCTCGCGTACACGGTGCCGTCGCTGCCGATGGCCAGGTCGCTGAACTGGCGAACCGTGGGGAACGCGGCCTGCGCGGACACCGCGATTGGCCCGGACCACGTGGCCCCGCCGTCACAGGAATGGTCCACGGTGATCGTCTCGAAGTTGAACGTCGAGTCGAACTGGGTGATCGAGGTGTAGATGCACCCGTTGTGCGCGCCGCCGGTGTGGTCGATCTCGGTCCACTCCTTGTCGGTCAGCCCGTTCGCGTAGAAGGCGGTCGGGCCGACGGCGACGGTGCTCCACGTGACGCCGTTGTCGGTCGACTTCTGGAAGGCGATCTTGGCGTTGGTCAGGGATCCGGTCGCATCGATGCCGAGGATGTACGCCGTCCCATCCGCACCGTAGGCCACATTCGGATCCCCGAATCCCGACAGCCCCGACAGCGTGGTCATGCAGTGCTGGTGGGGCCAGGTGAACCCGCCGTCATCGGAGTTGTAGAACCCCTGGATGCTGGTGCAGTTGTAGTCGTTGGCCCCGGACTCCAGCTGGCTGCCGTTGAGGGGGTTGGCCGCGATGGGCGTCTCGTCCGCGGGCGACGTGCCCTGGTTCGAGGCCCGGACGTTCGGAAGAAGGGTGGGGTTGCCGGGGCCCACCTGGACGGGCTTCTGGGGTGCGGCCGGGCCCGACTGGTGAAATGCCAGAGCGTTCTGCACGCCGGCAGACACGGCGTCCCGGCCGGTGAAGACGTGCCTGGCGGCCGAGCCCGGCGTCGCCGGCCCCAGTGCGATGAACGCCGCCACCGCCAGCGGAACGCCTGCGGCTGCGCATCGGCGCAGATAGGACAAGGTCGTGCGATGCGGAGACCAGCTTCCCATGGGTGTTCCCCCTTTCCAGGAAGGAGCGGGACGAGCCTTGTACTCCACCGGACCTTTACGTGTCAAACCAACCGGCGGATTCCGTCTCGGTCGCCCGGCTCCCGATCCGTCCACGCGTAGCCGGGACCGACGCGAACCGCCGAGCCCGACTCGACGAGCTCCTCCAGCACCGACCGCGAGGCGGGCGCGCCCCACCCGAAGGCATTCCCCAGGTGGTACGGGCGGGCCCAGAGCACGGTTTCGAGGTACCTACTGGCCGCCCGTCGGCGGCGCTCGGCCGGATCTCGCCGCTGCTCGAGGACTGGGGCGAACGCCCGCGCCGTCAGCTCCAGCACGGCGCTCGGCCACCCCGTGGGCTGCTCCTCCACGCCGTGATGGGTGATCACCAGGGCGCGCCCCAGCTCCCGCTGCGCCGAGGCGAACCTCGCTCCGGCCTTCCCACCCTCCGCGTCGAGCGCCTCCCGAAGTGCCGCGGTCGACAGCGGCCCGCTTCGCAGGAGCATGCGGGCGATCCGTCGCGCGTCGGGGCCCAGCGGCGCTTCGGCGAAGTCCTCGGGTCGCCCGGCTCGGGGGTAGAGATCGGCCAGCAGATCGGGGCTCAGGAAGGACTGGCGCCCGTTCAGGAATCGCCCGTACCAGGCGAGCACTCGCCGGGGGAGCTCGTCCTTCCACCCCCACACGCGCTCCGCGTCGGGCCCCCATTCCATCGCCCGGGGCGGTTCGGTCCGGTCGCTCGCCGCGCCAAGGAGCGAGGGCAGATCCAGGTGAGCGGCCGGGAAGAGCAGGGCGAAGCCGACGTCGGCCACGAACGCCGCCGCGCGCTCGACCGATCTGACCGGACGTCCCCGGAGCCACCACCGGAGGGCCCGTCGTTCGTCTAAATCCTTCGGCGGAGCGGCGCTGGGCATGCCCGGAGCATGCCCCACCCGGCCTCAATCGCCAATGGCCACCGGCTCCGGCACCGAGACAGAGCGATTTCGAGGTTCGGTTTGCAGAGTTTCCGATCCTGCGTTACGGTCCCTCGCCGGTTTCTCTTCGAAAGGGGGTAATGCATTGGATCACGAGCTTGATCTTGGCTCGCCCGGGCGCCGATGGCGCCGTTCAGTCCTTGCCTGGGTTGCATTCCCGGTCGCCCTGAGCACGGCCATCGCGCTGGTGGCGACCACCCCGGTCGGCGCGGCGACGCGGAAGCTCACGCCGAGGGACGCGGTCTCGGCGGGGGTGCTCAACTCGCTGGCGGTCCACAACGGCTCGCTCAAGCCCGCCGCCGGACGGCCGCTGCCGGCCAACCCGTCGATCTTCCCGAACGTTCGGGCGTCGAACCTGGGGAGCCAGCCCGCCAACGAAACTCCGGTCGCCACCGACCCGACGAACGACCAGCACCTGCTGACAGGGTCGAACGACTACAACTGCTCCTCGATCCAGGGGTTCTACACCTCGGACAACGAGGGGTTCGCCTGGCCGCATCAGCACTGCCTGACCACGCTGTCGGGACTGTCGGGCTTCGGTGACCCGGCGACGGCGTACGACACGAGCGGCACCGCCTACATCGCGGGGATCGACGCCACGGGCTCGCTGACCAACGGCCAGATCGTGTTCCAGTCCTCGACCGACAACGGGGTCACCTGGAGCGCCACGAAGAAGGCCGTCGGAGCCACGTTCAGCAACGGCCTGACCGACAAGGAATGGATGGAGGCCGACCACACGGCGTCGAGCCCCTTCGCCGGGTGCCTGTACATCTCCATCACCCAGTTCGACAGCACGTTCACCAAGACGCAGATCTCGGTGTCGCACTCGTGCGACGGCGGAACCACCTGGACCACCACGTTCGCCAGCACGGTGGCCAACTCCCCCGTCGTCAACCAGTTCAGCGACATCGGCATCGGCGCCGACGGGACCGTGTACGCCACGTGGATGCAGTGCACCGCCGGCGGCTCGAGCGGTGACTGTGGCGGGCAGCCGTTCACCATGTTCATCTCGAAGTCCACGGACGGCGGGATGACCTGGAGCGCGGCCTCCAGCATCGCCACGGGCAAGCTTGCCCCGGACGACTGCTTCTGCGCGTACTACGGGAACAAGCCCAAGACGAGCGAGCGGGTCAGCGACATCCCGGTCGTCGACGTCGACCGCAGCAGCAACGTCCGTTCCGGCTACGTGTACGACACCTACTACAACTGGACCGGGACCTTCATGCAGGTCCTGTTCACGTACTCGTCGGACGGCGGCACGACGTGGGCTACGCCCATCGTGGTCCAGCCCACGAACACCCATGACCAGTGGTTCCAGTGGGTGGCCGTGAACGATGTCAGCGGGCAGGTCGGGCTGACGTTCTGGAACAGCAAGGACGACCCCAGCAACGTCAAGTACGCGCCGTGGGTGGCCTTCTGGAGGTCGAGGGGCGCGCCGTTCAAGAAGCAGTTCGCCCTTTCCACCACGCTGTCCGACCCGTTCAAGGACGGGTTCGGCGGCGGCTTCTTCGGCGACTACTCCTCGTCTGCGTGGACCGACGTCGCCCTGCAGCTCCAGTACTGCAGCACGCTGTTCACCAGCAACTGCCAGAACACCTGGACCGGCGTGAACTTCGGCGCCTAGGGGAAGAACGAACCGCGCCTCGATGAGGCGTGCACAGCGGGCGGGACGGGGGGCCTCGGGTTCGAGGCCCCCCGTCTCATCTCCTCGCCGGCCGCAGGGGTAGAGTCGGCGGCAGGAACCGTGGAGGAGATCGGCCTGTTCCCGCTGGGCATCGTCCTGCTCCCGGGCGAGCTCGTCCCCCTGCACGTCTTCGAGCCTCGGTACCGGGAGCTGATCGCCGAGTGCCTGGATCGGAGCTCGGAGTTCGGGCTGATCCTCGCCGACGACGATGGCATCCGCTCCATCGGGACCCGCGCGAGGGTGGCGGAAGTGCTGGAGCGGTTCCCCGACGGCCGGATGGACATCGTCGTCAGGGGAACGGGGCGGTTCCGGGTGGTGCGGACCGCGCAGGCACGCCGGACGTTCACTACCGCCGACGTCGAGCCCTATGCCGACCTCGACGAGCCACCGCCGCCGGAGGAGGCCGTGGCGCGATGCCTGGAGGCATACCGGCAGGTGGTCGAGTCGGCGGGGATGCCGGCGCCGGAGGCAGACCCCACCGCGCGAAGCGTCGCCTTCGAGGTGGCCGGCCACGTCGAGCTGGGGGCCGGCATCGAACAGGAGCTCCTGGAGCTGCGTTCGGAGACGGTGAGGCTCGAGCGGGTCACGGAGCTGATGCACGGCGTGGTCGAGCTGGTGGAGCTGCGGCGGCTGGCCAGGGAGCGCGCCTCGGGCAACGGTCAGCTCTCCTCGAACGACCAGGGGTGAGCGCTCAGCGTCTGGCGGCCCGGGCCCGCAGGTAGGCGAGAACCTGCGGGTCGAGCCTGCCCTCCCCCGCCCATCGCTCCTCGAGATTCTCCATCCCCGCCCAGGTCTCGAGCGCCGACCACAGCTCCTGGCCCGGCTGGAGTCCGCCCGCTGCCCGGAGCAGGCCGCGTACCTCCTCCTCGAGCTCGGGTCCGACGGCGAGGATGTCCTCGGGGTGGGGTCGCTCGAAGTACAGGCGGTGCAGGCCCAGGAGCTTCGAGAGCTCCTCGATCGGATCATCGTGGTGGTCCACTCGGAGGTCGATGTACCGGTCGTTCCTCCCCCCGTACCCGCCGCCCTCCTTCACCACCAGCACGGCCGCCGACTCCTGGCCCCGGCGATCGCCCCCAGCTCGCTGCGCCGCGCGGAGCGCCACGATCAGCCGCTCGGCCAGCGGGCCGGAGGAGGCGACATAGGCTTCGGCCATCGCCGGGACCACCGCGTCCGAGGCCATGATGTTGCCCTGGCACGCGAAGCCGGGACCGGTGACGGATGTGGCGAACTCGAAGCACCCGGTCCCGGTGAACGAGGCGGAGCCGCCCCGAGAGTCCACGATGCCCACCTGCCGCTGCTCGCGTTCGTCCTCGGCGTCGCCGTCGATGAGCTCGCGGAGGGCCTCCTCGGCGGACCGTCCGGACGCCAGCAGCTCCAGCCCCCTGACCCCGAAGGTCACCTCGGCGAACGATTGTGTGGCCACCCCGCCCACCCCGGCTCGGCCCACGGGACCACCGCGCCGACGGCAAGGAACTTGGACTGGGTGGCCACGCCGAGCTCGCCGGCATCGAGGTCGGCCGCCACGATGGAGAAGGTGGACGGCCTCACGCGTACCGGACCCTCGGGTCGAGGAAGGCGTACAGGATGTCGACCACCAGGTTCGCCACCACGATGAACAGCGACGCCAGCACCGTCACGCCCATCACCGACGGGAAGTCGTTCGTGTTGAGCGACTGGAGCCCCAGCTGGCCCACGCCCTGCAGGTTGAACACGGTCTCGACGATGATGGCCCCCCCGAGCAGGTAGCCCAGGTCGATCCCGAACAGCGTGACGATCGGGGTGATGGCCACCCGCACCCCATGGCGGAGGATTACCCGGCGCTCCGACACGCCCTTGGCCCGGGCGGTCCGGACGAAGTCCTCGTGCATCGTCTCGATCAGGCTGGAGCGCAGGATCCTCGTGTAGAAGGCGGAGTAGGTCAGGGCCAGGGTGAACCACGGCAGGAGGAACCGCCCGTGGGCCGCAGCAGAGATCACCGACATCCCGATCGGGATGCCGCTCCCGGGGGCCAGCCGGAGCTTGAACCAGAAGAGGTAGAGCAGCACGTACCCCAGCCAGAACTGGGGCGCCGAGACCCCGAACAGGGCGAACAGCATCCCGGCCCGGTCGGCCAGCGTCCGCCGCTTGATCGCCGAGACGATGCCGATGGAGATCCCCATCAGGAGCCAGATGATCCCCGCCCCGACCGCCAGCACCAGGGTCACCGGCAGCCGGCCGAAGATCTCGTGACGGACGGGGACGAAGTTCGACCATGAGTAGTAGACCTGCTTGTTGAGGAACCACCCCGGCCAGGGAACGAGCCCCTTGGCGAAGCGCTCGTACTGGACCCACACCGACCGGTCCAGCCCCAGGGAGTGCCGGACCTGCGCGATCGTCTGTGGCGTGGTGGTCCGCCCGGCGGCCCTGATCGCCGGGTCGCCCGGCGGCAATTTGACGAAGATCAGGAACGTGAGGACCGAGACCACCCACAGGACGAACACCATGAACAGGAACCGGCGGATCAGGTACCGGCCCACGGGTCCCTAGCCCTGGCCCGGACAGGAGGTGAGGGGCAGGGAACCGCCCCTCACCTCCCCCGCTGCACGTGCGTGGGTCACTGCCCGCCGTTCTTCAAGGCGACCAGCGCCAGCGAGATCCATCCGGTCGATGCGTCAAGGTGGTAGTTCTGGACCCGGGTGGAGGTGATCACCACCTCGTTGGCGAACCGATAGGGAACCCACGGGACGACCTGTTCCATCAGCGTCTTGTCCACGTTCTCGTAGCACGTCTCGCGATCGGCGCCCTGGGTGGGGATGCATGCCGCCAGCTGGTCATCGATGTTCGGGGTGGCGGTCGTGTTCGAGTACCCCCACTTCTTCAGCTGCTCGGATGTGGCCCCCGTCTCCGAGTCGTTGCAGCACGACGGCGTCAGGCTGGCCGCGCTGAACAAGCCGGTGACGAAGGCGTAGGGGTCGCCGAAGTCCGCATACCACCCCTCGCTGGGACACACCGGGATGAGCGAGGTGGCCGTCTCGCACTTGGTGTACATGGTGGTCGTCTGGAACGGCTTGATGTTGACGGTGATGCCGATGCTGGCCAGGTTCTGCTGCACCAGGGCCTGCATCTTCGGCTGGGGGTCCGCGGCGTCGATGACCATCAACACGTTCTTGCACTCGGGGGCGTCACAGAGCCCGTCCTTGTTCGTGTCGTACTTCGACTGGCCCATCTCCGCCTTGGCCTTGGTCACGTCCCCCGACTCGTTGGGTGTTCCGTATGGGTCGTAGGACTTCAACCCGGGCAGCATCGAGTTCGGGATGATGTGCGTGGCGACCGGCCCCAGGATGGCGCCGCCCGCCAGGCGCTGGAGCCCCGTCTTGTCCACCACCCAGTTGACGGCCTTGCGCACGTGGACGTCGTCGAACGGGGGCAGGGCCAGGTTCATGTTGATGTAGTAGGTGCCGAACGTCGGATCGGAGTGGATGAACGGCTTCAGGTCGGGGTTGGTGACGAAGGACTGGATGCCCTCCGGGTTGGGCAGCTGGTCCATCGTGTCGAGCTCGCCGGCCTTGATGCTGTTCTGGAGGTCGGGGACCGTCGCCCCCACCGTCACATCGATCTCATCCACGTAGGCCTTGCGGTTAGGGTCCGTGGACGGCTGCCACGAGGGGTTGCGCACCAGCACGTACGACTTGCCGGCCTGGAACCCCGCGGGCCCGGATTGGTCCTTGGCCGCTGTCGAGTAGTCGATGGTGTCCGCGCCCTTCCACATGTAGGGCCCGGTCGAGGACAGGAACTCGCCGAAGTTCTGGTCGTGCCCCTGGGCGATGCCCAGCGCCGCGCCGGCGTCGTTGGGGTTCGGGGGGATCGGCGACATCGCCGGGAGCGTGAAGGTGAGCGGGAAGTACCCGGCGGGCGCCGCCAACTTCACCACCAGGGTCGAGTCGTCCGGGGCGGACACGCCGCTGACCGTCGTGGCCTTGCCGTTGGTGACGTCGTCGAACCCCTGGATGACGCTGTAGTAGAAGGGGTAGCTCGCCGCCGTGGCGGAGCTTGCCTCCCGGTTCACCGCCCGGACGAAGTCGCCGGCCGTGACGGTGAGGTTCTGAAGGGGGGGCGCGTAGTGGACGCCCGGGCGGATCTTGAACGTGTAGGTCAGCCCGTCGCTCGAGACGTCGGGGAGCCCGACGGCCAGGTCGGGGGTCAGGTTGTTCCCGCCCTCATCGGGGCCCTTGAAGTTGAAGCCGAGGAGCGTCCGGGTCAGGCAGCAGTGCAGGAACTCCCACCCGATCGTGTAGTACTCACGGGCCGGATCGAGCGCCTCGTGCACGTCGGAGTTCAGGCCGATCTTGAGCACGCCCCCCTTCTTCAGGGCCTCCGCGGGCGTGTTGCTCTTCTGCCCTCCGTTGGCCCCTCCGCCGGTTCCTCCCCCTCCGCCGCAGGCCACGGCGATCACAGCGGTCACGGCCGCCATCGCGACCAATCGAACGTCCCTTCGCATGGTCCTCCCCTCCGTCCTCGTCGACCGCGGGCGGTTCCGCTTCCCTCACCGACCTCCTTCTTCCGTTGGTCCTCCTCGTATCAAGTGGTACGGCTACCGCCTGCTCCTGGGATCGAGCGCATCGCGAAGCCCGTCTCCCAGGAGGTTGAAGGCCAGGGTGGTGGCGAACAGGAACAGGCCGGGGAACACCATCATCCACCAGGCCACGGTGAAGATGGAGCTCGCGTCGGAGAGCATCTTGCCCCAGGACGGCGTGGTCGGCGGCACCCCGATGCCCAGGAAGGACAGCGCCGCCTCGAACAGGATGTTGTTCGGGATGATCAAGGTGGTGAACACCAGGACCGGGGCGACGACGTTCGGCAGGACTTCCCGCACCATGATGCGCAGGCTGCTCGCCCCCATCGCCGCCGCCGCCTCGACGAACTCCTTCTCCCGAAGGCGGAGGACCTCGCCCCGCACCAGGCGCGAGATGTACGGCCAGTTGAACAGCCCGATCACGTAGCTGACCAGGAGCAACCCCGGCTTCACCAGACCGCCCAGGCACCCCTTGCCGTTGCTGGCCAGCCCGCACCCGGCCACCAGTCCCAGGGCCAGCAGGAGCACCGGCAGGGACATGATGATGTCGGTGAACCGGGAGAGCACGGTGTCGACCCGGCCCCGGTAGAACCCCGACACCAGCCCCACGGAGACGCCGATGATCACCGAGATCCCGGTGGCGAAGAACGCCACGATCAGGGAGGTGCGTGCGCCGTACAGAACGCGCACGAACTCGTCCCGCCCGGCGTCGTCGACCCCGAACCAGAACTGCTTGCTCGGTCCCGTCGGCAGGCCGAACTGGTCGATCCGGTCGAGGTAGAGGTGGGTCGGGGAGTGATGGACGACGTACCGGACGATCAGCGGGGCGGTCAGGGCGAGCAGGATCATCACCACCAGGAAGCCGAGGCTGGCGAGGGCCGCCCAGTCCCGTCGGAACAACCGCCAGAAGAGCTGCCCGGGGCTGAGGCTCGCCACGGGGGCCGCGTCGGACGGTTCCTCGGATTCCGGCTCGAACCCGACCGGTTCGGTGACTGGCTTCCAGGCGACTTGCACCGCTTCGCTCCCAGGGCCATGCGCAGGTTGCTCGCGGGCGGCGGCAACCGCACGTCGTGCGTGCCGGTCGCTGAAGGATACCCCGAGCGGCCCGGCGAGGTGCTACCGCACGGGCGACGGAGCAGCCGGGCGGCGCACTGCCGGCCGGTTCCGTCGCCGTGGCCGCGACGACGTGAAGGCGCGATCGGATGACCACGGGGCGAAGGGGGCGCTGGTCAGGGTGGCCAGCGCGAGCAGCACCACGTCGTAGTTCACCCGCCATCCGGCAAAGTCCCGCCACGCCTGATCCCGGTCGGGCTTCATGGGCACGCCCGCCGCCGCCAGGCGCTCGACCACCTCATCGAACTCCGATCGCATGATGGAGATCGGGTCATCCGGCCTGGGATCGGGCTCGTAGGGGAGGCGGAAGAAGTCGCAGATGCGCCGCAGCGCCAGATAGCCGGCCCGGATGCAGATCTCCGCCTGGACCTGTCGCGCGACGTCGACGCTGGAGGCCATGACCGAGGCCGCGTCGAGCACCGCCCCCGCCGCGATGACCCAGTGATGGTCGGGCTGAGGAGAGCGGAAGAAGTTCAGCGCGGGGTTCGACGTGTGGCTCTCCTCGATGTCGACGAACCACGCCTCCCACCGCACCCACACCTCGTCCGTGAGGCGCTCCAGCCGGCCCAGGATGAAGAACCGCTCCAGCATCTCCACGCCGGAAGGGGGGGAGCCGGCCCGCACTTCGAGCATCGCCACCTCCCGCTCGCGCCGGGAGAAGGCCCCGTAGATCGTGGGGAGGTACCCGATCAGCATGGCCAGCTCGGCGAGACCGAGGATCGCCTCCGACAGCGCCAGCGCCGTGTCGGGCGCACTGGCCGGCCGCTGGAACCCCAGGGTGAACAGCGAGGAGCCCGAGAGGTCGAACGCCGCGCGGACCAGGTGCGGATGCCTGGCCCAGTAGATCGCGGCGTAGCCGGCGAAGATCAGCACCAGCCAGGTGAACAGCAGGATCAGGAGGGAGACCGGCGCGTACAGGACGAGGATCCGGTCGCGCCGAGCGTAGTCGGCCCCCCGCCCGATCCGAAGCTCGAACAACCTGCGGACGACCCGGAACACCGCCCGGCCCAGCCTGGCCGGCACCCCCCTGGGCAGGATCACCGTGCGCACGGAGGAGGCGAACGTGGCCACCACCACGTAGGCTCCGGCGAGGAACGCGACCACGCGAGCCGCGATCACCGCGGCACGCTATCACAGCGGGTCGGAGCCCCCCTCCGTCCCCGCCTCAGTGCTCGACGTCGTGCCGCACGATCTCCGCGAGGTCGAACCGGTCCACCGAGAGCCCCCGTTCGACCACGAACCCGACGGCACTCCCGTCCTTCCACGCGCACGCGGTATCCCACGCCGCGCCGGTCACCGGGGCGCAGACGTAGGGAACGCCCTCCCGTTCCGCCTGCTCCATGGCCTTCAGCTTCACTCGTCCGGACGGGCTCTCGAACCCGGCGGCGAAGCTGCGGAACAGGTCCTCGGCGGACACGGATGAGGAGTCGTCATAGGCCACCACGAACAGCGAGGGGTTGAGGCCGTATCCGTACAGGGCGGACTTCGGCTGGACACCCGCCTTCCGGGCCTCGGTGGACAACTGGTCCAGGACCGCCGCGACCGACGGGTCGTCGATGCGCTGGATGCCGATGATCTCGGTGGGCATCGAGAGCTCTCGCCGCTGGGCTCGGGTGACGAAGACACCCACCACGACCAGGCAGACCAGTGCCCCGGCCACGGGGAGCGCCACCT
>JBKPBM010000178.1:0-1320 GCA_046744325.1 Actinomycetota bacterium
CCCACCGGCGATCTGCCCTCAACGTGGGCCGTGGCCGGAGTCCTGCCCGACGGGGAGGCCGGCTCGCGGGTGGATGCATCCCCCGAACCGGCTCAGACGCCCTGAACCTTCATCAACCTGTCGATCCTCTGCGCCTCGACGGGCCGAACGTTTGGATCTCGCCCCCGCCGCTCGGCCACCGGTCTGAGAAGGGGACGGAGCCGCCCGGCATCGAAGTGGCCGAGGAAGGCCGCTACGAACCGGGGGGCCATCACCGACACCAGCAGCCGAACGACCGGTCCGGCGTCGGGGACCGAGCTGGCCATGATCACCCAGGATTGCGCGACGTCGGCTTCGGCCGGCCCCTGGGAGGCGGCCGCCCAGTCGATGACCATTGGGCCATCGGGCCCGAGCAGGACGTTGGCTGGGTGGAGGTCCATGTGCAGGAGCGAGCTGCCTTCGCCGAATGGAGCGGCAAGCCCGACCGGCGCCTCGATCTCGTGCAGCCGCTGGTGGAGGGAGGCGAGGGTGGCGGCGTGCCCGGCGATCCGCCACGGTCGCCGGAGCAACTCCTCCGTCATCGGCCTTCCGGCCACGCGATCCATGACCATGTCGGTCTCGGTGGCGTCGTACACCTGGGGCACCGGATACCCGTGTCGGCGGGCGTGTTCCATCACCGCCGCTTCCCTCAGGGCAGAACCAGATCCACGGTAGCGCCGGAGGACGCGACCGCGATCGAACTCAAACACGTCGGCCTGACGGCCCCGAGCCAGGAGCCTTCCGGGTGGGTCGCTCATGGGTGGCGGCCGATGAGCGAGGGCGGACCTCCCCGAGCTACTCCGGGGCGGCGAAGTTCGCCACGAACGGGTGGTCCTTGTCCACCGCGCCAACCTGCGCGGCTCCGCCCGGCGACCCGATCCCGCTGATGTCGTCGTTGAAGAACTCGGCGTTGATCGGCGTGTAGTTCTTCCACTCGGCCGGCACGTCGTCCTCGTAGAAGATGGCGGTGACGGGGCACACCGGCTCACAGGCGCCGCAGTCCACGCACTCGTCGGGGTGGATGTAGAGCATCCGGCCGCCCTCGTAGATGCAGTCGACGGGGCACTCGTCGACGCACGCCCGGTCCTTCACGTCGATGCAGGGCTCGCAGATCGTGTACGTCATCGAATTCTCCTTGTATCCACCGTGCTGACCGTGGAAATACAGTGTACCCGCCGACGCTCCCTGTGCAAGGGGCGATGGAAGATTCGGGGTCAGCGCTCCACGGCCGGGGACGGGGCCGCCGCGAGCACCGTTCCCAGGATGGAGGAGAAGGGCTCGAGGGCAGCCACGGGATAGCAG
>JBKPBM010000319.1:0-2300 GCA_046744325.1 Actinomycetota bacterium
GTCCCGTACACGACCCGCCCCCCGGCGCGGACGAACCGGGCCAGGTTGTCCACGGCCCGCCGGACCTCCGGCGTGTCGGCCCCGAACGAGTGGATGTCGAGGGTCGAGACCACGCGCATGCGCTTCGCTGCGGCGGCGATCAGGTCGTCGGGGAGGCGCTCGGACCAGGCACAGTGTGCGAACTCGTCGACCCCCGCGCCCATCGCCCTGGCGGACTGGCCCTTGCCCTGGACGTGCGCGGTCACGATCGTGCCCGCCTGGTGGGCCACCTCGCAGATCGCCACCAGCTCGTCGTCGGTGAGCGTCGGGCCGGCGTCGGTGTTCAGGGCCACCTTCAGCACGGTCGCCCCTCGCCCCAGCAGATCCTTGGCCGCGGCGGCGGCCTCGTCCGGCCCCCGCACCTCCAGACCGGTCCCCTTCGGCCCCCACCCGGCGCGGGTCGGATAGCCGCCGGGGCAGGTGATGATGGGCCCGGCCGCCCGGACCAGGGGGCCATCGAAGGACGGGCTCTCCGACGCGTCGGCCAGCGACAGGATCGCGTCGGTGGGCCACCCCAGATCACGAACCCCCGTGACCCCCCCGGTCACCACCGCGTGCGGATCGGAGAGCCCCAGATGGACGTGCCGGTCCACCACCCCCGGCATGAGGAACCCGTCCACCCGGATCTCCTCGTCGGGCTCGGGCGGCAGGGGCTCTCCGGACAGTGTCTCGGGACCCTCGTCCCCGCTCGCCACCACCCCGCGGACCCCCCGACCCGGGCCCGCGTAGGCCACGCGCCCCCCATCGATGACCACGAGGGGCTCGTCCACCAGGTGACCCGGCCCCAGCCACCCCATCCGCCCGCGAACGGCAACGACCGACATCGGCTGAACGCTATGCGATCACCGGCGCGCCCACCAGGCACCCGGCTGCTCGGGCCCGGCCGGCCTACCCGACGCCGGCCTCGCGCAGCGCGGTGAGCTCCCGGCGGAGGTCCTGGACCTCGTCGCGAAGCCTCGCGGCGTACTCGAACCGCAGGTCCTTGGCGGCCTCGTGCATCTCTTCCTCCAGGGTGCGGATCAGCCGCTCCAGCTCCTCCCGCGGCAGCTCGGGCCCGATGTGATCCCGCCGCCGTCGCCGTCGCTCCGGCGTCAGGGCCGTCCTGGCCGGGTCGCCCTGGAGGGCCAGCAGGATGTCGGTCACTTCCTTCCGGATGGTCTGGGGGTCGATCCCGTGGCGCTCGTTGTATTCCATCTGGATCCCGCGCCGGCGCATGGTCTCGGAGATGGCCGTGCGCATGGAATCCGTCACGGTGTCCGCGTACATCAGGACCTTGCCGTCGACGTTCCGGGCCGCCCGGCCGATGGTCTGGATCAGGGAGGTCTCGCTGCGCAGGAACCCCTCCTTGTCCGCATCGAGGATGGCCACCAGCGACACCTCGGGGAGGTCCAAGCCCTCCCGCAGCAGGTTGATCCCCACCAGCACGTCGAACTCGCCCAGCCGCAGGTCCCGGAGGATCTCGATGCGCTGGATGGTGTCGACCTCGGAGTGCAGATACCGGACCCGCAGGCCCATCTCGATCAGGTAGTCGGTGAGGTCCTCCGCCATCTTCTTGGTCAGTGTGGTCACCAGGATGCGGTCGCCCTTCTCCGTGCGCAGGCGGATCTCGTTGATCAAGTCGTCCACCTGGCCCTTGGTGGGGCGGACCTCCACCTCGGGGTCGATCAGCCCGGTGGGGCGCACGATCTGCTCGGCGACCTGCTTCGACACCCGAAGCTCGTACGGGCTGGGCGTGGCCGACATGAACACCACCTGCTGGACCCGCTCGGTGAACTCCTCGAACCGTAGGGGCCGGTTGTCCATCGCGCTGGGCAGCCGGAAGCCAAACTCGACCAGCGTGCCCTTTCGGGACATGTCGCCCTCGTACATCCCGTGGAGCTGGGGGACGGTGACGTGCGACTCGTCGATCACGCACAGCCAGTCCTCGGGGAAGTAGTCCAGCAGCGTGTAGGGCGCGGTGCCGGGGGCCCGCCCGTCCAGGTGCCGCGAGTAGTTCTCGATCCCGGAGCAGAACCCGACCTCGCGCAGCATCTCCAGGTCGTAGTTCGTGCGCATGCGAAGGCGCTGGGCCTCCAGGAGCCTGTTCCGCGACTCGAGGTCGGCCAGGCGTTCCTTCAGTTCCGCCTCGATCCCCACGATGGCCCGCTGGAGCTCGTCCTCCGGCGTGACGTAGTGCGTGGCCGGGTAGATCGTGATCTCGGGGGGCTCGGCCAGGACCTCGCCCGTGACGGGGTTCATCACCATCAGGCGCTCGACCGTAT
>JBKPBM010000253.1:0-4572 GCA_046744325.1 Actinomycetota bacterium
TCCATCGCCTCGCCGCGGAGCACCCCCAGGTCGGGCTCGCCGTCAGCCTGCATGCAGCCGACGATGACCTCCGAGATGACCTGGTCCCGGTGAACCGGCTCTGGCCGCTCGGGAAGCTGGTGGCGGCGATCGAGGCGTGGCGGGCTCGAACCGGTCGCCGTCCCTCCATCGAGTGGGCCATGATCGACGGCGTCAACGACTCGGACACCCAGGCGACGCGCCTGGCTCCGATCGCCCACCGCCTGCACGCCCACGTCAACCTCATCCCGCTGAACCCCACGCCGGGATGGCCGACCCGCCCCAGCTCGACGGCCCGCATCCATCGCTTCGCGTCGGTGCTGCAGGCCAAGGGAGTGAACGTGACGATCCGGGACACGCGCGGCCGCGACATCGATGCCGCCTGCGGCCAGCTCCGGTGGGACTTCGACCCGGAGGGTGCCGTCCTGTCGGGGGCAGCCACGGGGGGGATGCCCGCGGCGGGATGGTCATCGACCGCGGGGGCTTCGTCCACGGCGGCCGGGAGCCCGGCTGGCTAGCCCTTCGCCTTCTTCGCCTTCTTCGCCTGGCGCTTCTGTTTGAGGTCGTGCTGAGCGGGCTTCTTGGAGGCCTTGCCTCCGCCCTTGTCCTTGGTGGCCACGGCGGCGCTCCCTTCGATCCGAACCGGTCCGGATCCCCGGATGGGGATGCGGTCGTGCCATCGTCGGGCCCGACCCGGCCCGCGTCAAGGACCCGCCCACGATATGTCAGGTTTGACAGGTCGTGACGGCGACCCTACCCTGAGGTGGATGGACACGGATCAACCCAAGGGCCGTCCCCAGGACTTCGCGGAGACCGGGCTGCTGGCCACGCTGACCCAGATCGCCCTGGGTGGATGCGCCGTCGTGGCCTTCTTCTTCATCGACCTCCTCACCCTCCAGTTCCACAACATCTCGCTGATCAAGGCGACGAACGGGTATCGCGACGACCTGGCCATGGAGCGGGCCCACGTCGATCTGGAGACCCTCGTGAAGATCTCCATCGTTGTGGGGCTGATCACCGCTGCCCTCTGGCTGACGTGGCAGCTCCGGGTCCATGCCAATCTGCGAGGGGCACCCGGCGGGCCCCGCGCTCACCCCGCCGTGGCGCTGCTGGTGTGGGCCATCCCGGGCGTCAACCTGATCGCTCCGTTCCTGGAGATCCGGCGCCTATGGAAGGCGGCCGACGAGCGCGGATGGGACAGTGGCCCCGCTCCCCTTCGGCCGACCCTGTGGTGGTTGGGATGGCTGGCCACGGTCGGGCTGGCCTTCGCCGGGCTGGTCGCGGCGATCCAGGCCGGTGACGACCCCGACCGCATCATGCTGCGCAGCGTCCTCTATATGGCTGCGAGCGGGATGGCCATCGTCGCCGCGGCGCTCGGCATCTGGGTGATCGCCGGCGTGGAGCACCGGCAGGGCGCCGTGGAGAGTGGGCCGGTGTTCCGGACCTGGGCTCGCCCTGCCTCTCCTTGACCACCGAGGGACAGTTCCCCGTTCACTCGCTACGCGTACCCGGGTGGGAAGCGCAAGCTCAGAGCGAGGAAGACGGACTGTGTCGAGGCGTACCTGTTGCGAGTGGACGCCGTCGGCGATCGCGATACGGCCGAGCCCGTGCGCGACCCGGAGTGGGCCGATCCCGATCGGGGCGCGGCCATGCTCGTCGAGCATCGCGAGGAGCGATGGGCGAACGAGCACCGGAGGCTCCTCGACGAAGCGCTCCGGGCGATCGAGCGGGCCTGAACCGCGCCCGGCCTACTCGTCCTGCCCCGCGGTGGACATCTCCCGGATCCGGTCGACGATCTCCGCGTTCGCCAGCGTGGTGACGTCCCCGAGCTGACGCCCCTCCGCCACATCGCGCAGCAGCCTGCGCATGATCTTGCCGCTGCGGGTCTTCGGGAGGTCCTCGGTGAAGATGATGTGCTGCGGCCGGGCGATCTTGCCGATGACCTTGGCCACGTGCTCGCGAAGCTCCGCGGCGACGGCGTCGCTGGGCTGCTGGCCGCCCTTCAGCGTGACGAACGCGGTGATCGCCTGTCCCACCTGAGCGTCCGTCTTGGCCACGACCGCCGCCTCGGCCACCCGTTCGTTGTCGACCAGAGCCGACTCAACCTCGTAGGTCGAGATGCGGTGTCCGGCCACGTTCATCACATCGTCGATCCGCCCGAGGAGCCAGAAGTAGCCGTCCTCGTCACGCTTGGCCCCATCGCCGGCGAGGTAGGTCTCCGGACCATACCGGACGAAGTAGGTCTGCACGTACCGGTCCGGATCCTTGTAGATCGTCCGGAACATGGCCGGCCAGGGTCGCTTCAGGACCAGGTACCCACCCCGGCCCGGCTGTACCGACTGGCCCTGCTCGTCGTAGATGTCGGCCTCGATCCCCGGGAAGGGTTGCGTCGCGGATCCGGGCTTGAGCGAGGTGATCCCGGGCAGGGGCGTGATCAGGATGCAGCCGGTCTCGGTCTGCCACCACGTGTCGACGATCGGGCACCGCTCGGTCCCGATGTACTTCCAATACCACACCCACGCCTCGGGGTTGATCGGCTCGCCGACGGTGCCCAGCAGCCGGAGCGAGCTGAGGTCGTGCTTCTGCGGATGCTCGGGGCCCCACCGCATGAACGCGCGGATGGCGGTGGGAGCCGTGTACAGGATGCTCGCCCGGTACTTCTCCACGATCGACCACAGCCGGTCCTTGTCGGGCCAGTCCGGCGCGCCCTCGTAGAGGATCCCGGTGGTGTGATTGGCCAGCGGCCCGTAGACGATGTAGCTGTGCCCGGTGACCCAGCCGATGTCGGCCGCGCACCAGTACACGTCGTCCTCGTGGATGTCGAAGATATACCGGTGCGTCGCGGTGATGCCGGTGAGATAGCCGCCGGTGGTGTGGACGATGCCCTTCGGCTTCCCGGTCGTGCCCGACGTGTACAGGATGTACAGGATGTCCTCCGAGTCCATCGGTTCGGGCTCGCACTCGGCGGGCTGCCCCTCGATGAGGTCGTGGTACCAGACGTCCCGGCCCTCGGCGAAGGGGTGCTCGCCGCCGGTCCGCCGAACGGTGATGACGTGCTCGATGCTCGGCGTGTCCTTCAGCGCCTCCTCGCAGTTCTGCTTCAGCGGGACGACCTGGCCACGACGGTAGGCACCGTCGGCGGTGATCAGGACCTTGGCCTCGGCGTCGTTGATCCGGTCCTTCAGCGCCTCCGCCGAGAATCCACCGAACACCACCGAGTGCGGTGCCCCGATCCTGGCGCAGGCCAGCATGGCCACAGGCAGCTCGGGGATCATGCCCAGGTAGATGGCCACCCGGTCGCCCCTGCCCACGCCAAGCGACTTCAGGCCGTTGGCGAACCGGCAGACCTCTTCGTATAGCTCGCGGTAGGTGATCGTTCGCTCATCGCCAGGCTCGCCCTCCCAGTGGTAGGCGACCTTGTCCCCGCCCCCGTTCTTCACGTGTCGGTCCAGGCAGTTGTAGGAGATGTTCAGCGTCCCCCCCAAGAACCACTTCACCCACGGTGGGTTCCACTCGCAGACGCGGTCCCACTTCCGGAACCAGTCGAGCCCTTCGGCCTGCTCGGCCCAGAACCCCTCGGGGTCGGCGGCGGCCCGCTCGTAGATCGACGCGTCGTCCACCAGTGCGTTCTTCCGGAAATCCTCCGGCGGCTGGAAGACCCGGTTCTCGGACAGGAGCGCATCGATCGTGGCCTCAACGTCTGCCATACAGGGACCTCCGTGGTCTGGGGCTTCGACCCGCCATCGTAGCCGGGATCGCGCGAAGGACGGCGGGGGGTGGGCTCAGGCAGAGTTCCCCGAGGCCTCCCTCGCCGACCGGGCTTTCGGGCGCTCGAACCGGCCGAAGATCGCCACCAGCCCGATCAGGAAGATGGCCGGCACCACCTCCCAGATCGGGCGCTGGATCCACCACGACGTGGTGGTGTCGCCCTCGTTCCCCAGACCGAGCGGCCACAGCAGCAGGACCGCGATGAGGTACGCAGTCATGTGCCACAGGAACAGCGTCATCACGATCGAGTTCGCCGCGATGACCCGGCGCCACACGGCGGCCCGTTGCAGCCACCTCGACAGCCCGGGGCGGATCAGCATGACCGCCCCGATCGACCAGAGGGCCATCGCCAGCATCATCACGGTGGGCGGATTGGTGTTGGTGATGCGCTCGACATCGGTCCCAACAAGCTCCTCGGGTACACGGAGATGCCGGGGAACACCCGGTACAGGTTGGTCAGGGCCATCATGGTGCCCACGCCGACCGCGGCGCACGCCAGGAACACCCAGCGGGGGAGCCCGGTCAATCGGCCCTCGGCGTAGAAGTACCCCAGCTGGTGGGGGACCAGGAACACCAGCCACACGTTCACCTGTCCCACCGCCGAGAGGTGGGCACCGAACCGGATGGCGTCGACGGCGATCGCCCCCAGGATCAATGCCGCGGGCACCGCCCACCCGAACCTCTCGTGGAGCCAGATCGTCAAGGGGCTGGCCATCACCACGGCGAAGTACACCGCCAGGAACCACAGCGGCCCGAACGGGACGGTCGCCCCGGGTGGCCGGACGC
>JBKPBM010000133.1:0-4276 GCA_046744325.1 Actinomycetota bacterium
ACCCTGTGGCGGGAGCGGGGGGACGAGCGGATCCGGGAGGAGGTCTCGGCGTTCCGGAGCGCCCTCGACATGCTGCGGGCCCGGGAGGAGGAACGCCGGGCCAGAGAGGAGCAGGGCTGGGCCATCCTCCAACGGGTCGCCGCGGTGCTCTCAGGGGGGCAGCGCGCGGGGCGGGCAGGGGAGAACGTGCTGCGCGAGGCCCTGGCCCACCTGCCTCCCTCCATGGTGATGACCGACTTCCGGGTGGGCGGCCGCGTGGTCGAGTTCGGGCTGCTGCTCCCCGACGGTCGGCGGCTGCCCATCGACTCGAAGTGGCCGGCCGACCGCGAGCTGCAGCTCCTCGAACGGACCTCGGACCAGGACGAGCGCGACCGGCTGGTCCGGGCGGTCGAGCGCGCCGTGGCCGAGCGCGCCCGGGAGGTGGCCGGCTACCTCGACCCCGCCGTCACCGCGCCCGTGGGCGTGGCCGCCGTTCCCGATGCCGCCTACGCGGTCCTTCGCCGGGCCCATGCGGACGCATACCGGCAGGGTGTGGTGGTCGTGCCGTACTCCATGGCGCTCCCGGTGCTGCTGTTCCTCCACGGCCTGGTGTCCCGCTTCGGATCCGCCGGTGACGTCCAGGCATGCCTCGGCGACCTGGCCGCGATGCTCGACGCCATCGAGGGGACCGTGGAAAAGAAGCTGGCCCGGGCCTCGACCATGATCGCCAACGGGACCGAGGAGCTCCGAGGGCACGTGGGGAAGGCGCGGGGCACGCTGGCGCGCGCTCAGCGCTCGGAAGGAGATGGAGAGGTGTTCGATCGCCCCGCTGGCGTGGAGGTCGATCCGGTCCAGCGCCCCCGACTGGTGGGCATCCCTCCGTAGCTCGGCAGCGCCTCGGCGGCTCAGCCGCGGAACGCGGGCTGGGTGTTCGACTGGGGCACCGGTTCGGGCTCGACCTCCCGCCGAGGGATGGGGACGATGGGCAGTCGGACGGTGAAGGTGGAGCCCTGGCCGAGCGCACTGGTCGCCGTCACCGTGCCTTCCAGCCCGTGGACGATGTTCCGAACCAGGCTGAGCCCGAGCCCGACGCCACCGTAGTGGCGGGTTGCCGAGGAGTCCACCTGGTAGAAGCGGTCGAAGATCCTGTCGAGCTCGTCTTGAGGGATCCCCACACCCTGGTCACGGACCCGGACCACCAGGGTGTCGCCATCTCGCTCGGCCGCGATCTCGCACTGGGAGTCGCTCGATGAGAACTTCAGGGCATTGTCCAGGAGGTTCGAGACGAGCAGCTCGACCCAGTGCCGGTCGCTGGAGATGGACGGCAGGCCCTTCGGGAGATCGACGATCACCCGGGAGCCCGCGGGGCCGAGGCCGGACACGACCTCCCGCACCACGTCGGCCAAATCCACCAGCTCGCCGGACGGGGCGACGTGACGGCCCTCGAAGTGAGAGGACTCGAGGAGGTTCACCACCAGCCGATTCAAACGGTCACCCTGGCGCTCGATCGCGTCGAGGAACTCATCGCGCACCTTCCGGTCATCCGCGAACGTCCCCCGGCGAAGGGTCTTGGCGTACCCGATGATCGAGGTGAGGGGCGTCCTGACCTCGTGCGAGGCGATGGCCACGAACTCGTCCTTCAGCCGGTTCAGCTCGCGCAGCTCCGATACCGTGTGCTGCTCCTGCACCAGCAGGGCCTCCAGTCGCCCGGCCTGCTCCTCCAGGCGGGCGTTCTGAACGGACATCGTCTTTCCCGCCCGACGGAGGATCGGTAGGAGCAGCAGGTACAGCGCGCCCAGGGCGACGAGCAGCGTCACGGCGAGCTCTCTGAACAGGTGATCCACCTGCCTCTGAACTCCGGCGTAGTCCTGGTAGATCTCGACGACGGCAATGGGGGCACCCCGAGAGCCGGCGGGGAGGATGAGGGGAACGTAGGTCGCCAGGAGCTTCGGAGCGAGGGGCCGCTCGAACACGTTCTCCGCCTCCGTGAGGTCGGTCACCCCGCCGACGGCCTTGCCGGCGAAGGCCTCGATCAGGTCGTCGTCGATGGTGAAGCTCCGCCCCACCAGCTGGGGCTCGTCCGAGAACAGAACGGTCCCCTGTCGGGACCACACCTTCACCCGCACCGCCGGGAACTGCAGCACGCGGGCGCGCACGATGCCGAGGAGCTGCTGGTACCGGGCGCCGCTGGTGGGCAGGGGTTTCGACAGATCGGTCGGCCGCAGCTGGTAGGCCAGGATCGACTGCACGACGAACTGGGCGTGGAAGCGCGCGCTCGACTCTTCCCTGGCTCGGATCTGGTGGGACATCTCGAAGGCCAGGATGGCCCCAACGGCCATGAAGGCGAAGAGGCTCCCGACCGCGAAACGGGCCACCAGTCGAGGCGGACGGCGACTACTCATGTCGGTCCTAGATATCGGAGGGGCGAGGCGTTGACTGGACTAGAGGCCCCGCCCACCCTGACGGAACGGGGCC
This sequence comes from Actinomycetota bacterium, assembly GCA_046744325.1. Taxonomy (GTDB): domain Bacteria; phylum Actinomycetota; class UBA4738; order UBA4738; family UBA4738; genus JBKPBM01. Next base: position 2,455 of record JBKPBM010000133.1, read on the forward strand.
CGTTTCAGTTGTGTCCGTTAGTCTGACCTCCGTGGAGTTCAACAGCGCGATGGTCATCTTCGCCCATCCGGACGACGCGGAGTTCGGGTCCGCCGGGACCGTCGCGTCGTGGACGAAGGCCGGCACCGAGGTCACCTACGTGTGCGTCACCGACGGGTCGGCCGGATCCAACGAGCCCGGGGTGGTCCGCGAGGAGCTTGCGGTCCTCCGGGAGGCCGAGCAGCGTGCCGCCGCTGAGGTCCTCGGGGTGAAGGACTGCGTGTTCCTGGGGTACGTCGACGGGATGGTCGAGCTGACACTCGGCCTTCGCCGGGACCTCACCCGCCAGGTCCGTCGGGTCAGGCCCGAGGTGATCGTCGTCCCCGACCCCAGCCGTCTGTGGGACGAGGAGGGACGGTACGTGAACCATACCGACCACCGGACCGTCGGGCTCGCCTGCCTCGCGGTGGTCAATCCCGACGCCTCGACCCGCCCCATGTTCCCGGAGCTGCTCGACGAAGGGTTCGAGCCCTTCGAGATTCCCTACATGTGGATCCCGACGTGGGGCGATCACGCGGACAGGTTCGTCGACATCACCGACACCATCGAGACGAAGATCCAGGCCCTGCAGTGCCACAAGAGCCAGATCCACGACTGGCCGGTGGGGGACTGGATCCGCACTCGGGCCAAGGAACGGGGTGCCCCGCAGGGCATCGGGTACGCCGAGTCCTTCCGGACCTTCCGGCTGCGCGAGGATCGCTGAGCGACACGATGCGTGACGACGACGACGACCGCATCGACGATCCGTCCGACAACGAGGGGGAGGGCGAGGAGGATCGCGAGCCGAGGGCGCTCCCCCCGGAGGAGCGGGAGAGTGTCCAGGCGGACCTCGAGGACCTGGGCGCCATGCAGGGGGTGTTCGAATCCCAGGGCGCCCGGGGCGTGGTGATCGCCTGCACCGAGTGCGGCTCCAACCACTACTACGACTGGGAGCTCCTGAGAGAGAGCCTGCAACACATGCTCGAGACCGGGGAGCCCCGGATGCACGAGCCGGCCTACCAGCCTCGCGAGGACGATTACGTGGTGTGGGACTACGGCAAGGGCTACGTCGACGCGCTGGCCGACGCCGGGTTGGAGGAGGGTGCGTCGGTGGCGGTGGCGGCGTGCCCGTGGTGCGAGACGCCGGTCGAGTCGCACTTCGCCTTCTGTCCTCGATGCGGCCGTCCGATGGCGGCGGTGCGTCTGTTCCGGGAGCTGATCGAGCGAGGGTGGGAGGAACGCGAGGCCCGCGCCATCATGATCCGGGCGGGCTACGAGCCCTTCAACTGAGCGCTCCGGTCACCGGCCCTACGCGGCCACCGGCTCCAGGATGCAGTCCTCGGGGAGCTTGTCGGGACGGAGGCCCTTGAACGACGGGGCCCGAAGCTTCCCTGCCGCGGTCATCTGCAGGTACTCGACCTCGCACACCAGCTCGGGGCGAACCCACCGTGCGCCCTTTACCTTCTTCAGCTCGGGGTCGTCGATGGGCGGATGATCCGTCTTGAGATCGTCCAGCCGCTTCATGAGGTCGGCCAGCATGCGATCGGTGAAGCCGGTGCCAACCTGGCCCACCCAGATGAGCTGGCCGTCGCGATACGCCCCCAGCAGGAGTGCGCCGAACGTGCTCGACCGGCCGCGTTCTCCCGGCGTGCACCCGAGCACCACGCAGTCCTGCCGCTTGAGGATCTTGATCTTCCGCCAGTCCTCGGTGCGCCGTCCCGGCTGGTACCGGCTGTCCGCCCGCTTGGCCACGACGCCCTCCAGCCGGTGCTGCCTGGCGATGGCGTAGAACTGCTTGCCCTCG
>JBKPBM010000307.1:0-5463 GCA_046744325.1 Actinomycetota bacterium
GCGGCCATCTGCTCGGCGGATCGGAACCGTCCTCGGGCCGCGAAGACCTCGTGGGGAGCATCCCGTTCCACGAGGAAGTTGTGGACGTCCACGCTAGTCCGCACTCCGCGAGTATCCCAGAGCCATCAGGGGCGGGGTTCGGCGGGCGAAGGGGCGCGGTCCGGCGGGGGAAGGGGTGCGGCGCGGGCAGGTGATCGGCGCGGCGCTCCCGGGCGGCTACCTGGAGCCGCCCTTGCGCCCGATCTGCTGGTAGAACTCGACGCCGTACCGGCGCTTGGTGGTGTCGCCACCCTTCTTCCCGCCGATCCGGCCGATCCGCCCGAAGAACTCGTCCCCGTAGCGTCGCTTGGTGGTGAGGCCGCCCTTACGGCCGGCTTCGGCCCGGGACATCTTGGTGTTCTGAGCCATGGAAGGACCTCCCTCCGAGTCGAGGCTCTTGCCTTGTCTACCCCGTCAGCCGGGACACAAACGAGTCGAGCAGCCCCACGCGCGAGATCGGGTGACATCCGAACCAGGGGCAAGGCGCCTCCCTGACCGGGGACCGTTCGAGCCCGGGGGTATCCTGCGGGGCGAGATGGCCGAGAAGCTCGAGGTCGACCCTGTCGCCATCGAACTGGGCGAGCGGTTCCGCGCGGCCGGCTTCCAGCTCTATCTCGTGGGGGGAGCCGTCCGCGACGTGCTGATGGGCCTGGCGTCCAGGGGGGAGCTCGACTTCGCCACCGATGCGCGCCCGGAGGAGACGATCCGGGTCCTGCACGGGTGGTCGTCCCGCCAGTATCTCCAGGGCGTCCGGTGGGGGACCGTGGGTGCCGCGCGGGACGGCCGGGACATAGAGATCACCACCTTCCGCAAGGAGGTGTATCCGGACGAAGACCGCCACCCGCACGTGACCTTCGCCTCCGAGCTGGAGGTCGACCTGTCCCGGCGCGACTTCACGGTCAACGCGATGGCCATCCGGCTGCCCGAGCGGGAGTTCGTGGATCTGTTCGGGGGGCTCAAGGACCTGGCCGCCAAGCGTCTGGACACGCCATTGGATCCTCGCGTTTCGTTCGGGGACGACCCGCTGCGGATGATCCGGGCGGCACGGTTCACCGCGTCGATCGACCTCACGCCCACCCCTCGGGTGGTCCAGGCGATGCGGGAGATGGCCGAGCGTCTGGACATCGTGTCGGCCGAGCGGATCCGGGACGAGCTGTCTCGCCTGCTCGTGTCCGACCGGCCGGGCATCGGGCTGGAACTGCTGGTCGAGACCGGCCTGGCCGATCGGTTCGTCCCAGAGCTGCCCGCCCTGAAGATGACCCAGGACCCGGTGCATCGCCACAAGGACGTGCTCCGGCACACGTACGCGGTGGTGGAGCGGTGCGAGTCCGATGTGGCCCCCCGCGAGCGCGATCTCACCCTGCGCCTGGCCGCGCTGCTGCACGACATCGGCAAGCCCGACACCCGCGCGTTCAGCTCGGACGGCGTGCAGTTCCACCATCACGAGGTGGTGGGAGCCCGCATGGCCGACCTACGGCTCCGTACCCTTCGCTACCCAGGCGCCGTCGTGTCGGACGTGGTCACCCTGATCGACATGCACCTGCGGTTTCACACCTACCGGATGGGCTGGAACGACGCAGCGCTTCGGCGGTACGTGCGCGACGCGGGGCCGCTCCTGGACCGGCTGAACCAGCTCGTCCGGGCCGACTGCACGACCAGGAACCCGCAGAAGGCGAAGGCGCTCGCGGCGCTGCAGGACGACCTCGAGCTTCGGATCGCCCGACTGGCCGAGCAGGAGAACCTGGAAGCCATCCGCCCGCCGCTGGACGGCGTCCAGGTCATGGAGCGGCTTGGCATCAAGCCCGGGCCGCTTGTCGGCGAGGCCCTGGCGTTCCTCCTGGATCAGAGGATCGAGCGCGGTCCGATCGTGGAGGAGGAGGCCTATCGCCTGCTCCACGCGTGGGCGAGGGAGCGGGGGCTGGAGCCCGGACGGGCCTAGGATGCTCGCGCACTTTCCTCTATCAAGGGTGTACGTTTCGTACACCCTTAACCGAAGCGTCGCAGACGGTCGGGCAGGACCTCCGAAGGCAGGCTACGCGGGCCTGCCGCCCTTGGTCTCCCAGAAGATCTCGTCGATCTCCTTGATCAGGTCCAGGAGCTGCTGGCCCTGGGCGGGATCCTGGGCCTTCTTGGCGTCACCGGCCGCCTTCGTCGCCTTCCAGAAGACGTCGTGCAGCTCGCCGTGCTTGTCGAGGTGCTCGGGCTTGAAGTAGTCCGTCCACAGCACCCACAGGTGGTGCTTGACCAGGTCGGCGCGCTCCTCCTTGATGAGCAGGCACCTTGCCCGGAAGTCGTCGGCCGACTCAGTCGGCTTCTTCTGGTTCTCCGCGTCCTGGTACTTCTTCTGGATGGCCATGACGGATTCGGCTTCGATCCTGGCCTGCGCGGGGTCGTAGACGCCGCAGGGCAGGTCGCAGTGGGCGTGCGCCACGCGCGAGGGCCGCAGCAGGTCACCGAAGACCTTCGCTAGCATGCGTTCCTCCTTTCGGAACGGGGAAGGGCGCTCTCTCGGTTGGAAGAGCAACGCTACCACGCGCTCCGTCTTGGCATCGCCGCGGGGGTCGCCCTCGCCGCGGGGCTGTGGTGGCGACGCCACCGCCCGTTCCGTCTCGCCGTCGACGGGGACAGCATGCGGCCCACGCTCGAGCCGGGGGACTACCTGGTGGCGGTTCGCGGGAACATGCCGGGTCGGGGAGCCCTGGTGGTCGTCGAACACCCCGAACGACCCGGATACGAGGTGGTCAAGCGCGTGGCCGGTGGAGCCGGTGATTCGATCGGGGGGCGGACCCTCTCAGTGGGGGAGCTGTGGCTCCTCGGCGACGACCCGGTCCGAAGCACCGACAGCCGGCACTTCGGCCCCGTCGACCGCTCGCTCATCCGGGGCGTGGTGAAGTGGCGTTACTGGCCCCCGTCTCGCTTCGGCGTCATCCCGACGACGGAACCGGAGACTCCTTTGATCGATCACTCCCCGGGCCCTGGTCGGGATGCGACCCCCTAGGTCGAGTATCTGGTTGCCTCCACCCGCCACGCACCGTCGGCCTCGCCGGCAACGAGGTCGAGCACGGTGCCGTCCTCGGTTCGAACGCGAAGGCGCCGCACCGCCTCCTCACCCCGCATCTCGTTCCACGAGCCGACCAGTTCCACCGCTTCCTCTTCGCCCGCCTCGACGATGGCACGAGGGACCTCGTCGGCCCGGGCGCCGGCATAGAAGCGAACGCCGACCCGGCGGGGGCGGCGGAAGGACCAGGGGGGGACCGGGATCCAGACCAGGAACACCAGACCGCACGCCGCCACGATCCAGCCCGGAGAGAGGTGCGGGATCAGCAGGACGGCCACCCCGGCCGCGGCGACGCGAGGGAGGGAGAAGGCGAAGTCGTAGAGGGCGAACACCCGGCCCCGGAACCGGTTTGGGACCGCGTCCTGCACGATGGTGTCGGCCGGCACCTTGCGCCAGGGGTAGGTCAGGCCCAGGACGAAGGATTCGATCAGGATCGGCACGGCCCGGATCCACGGGGACACCAGCAGCGACACGGCCGCGGCGACGGCGAATGCCATCGCCATGATCAGCGGCCTGGCCATGCGGTCCTCGAACGCTCCCACGGTGAGGGTTCCCACCAGCACCCCGACGCCGCCGGCTCCCAGGATCCGTCCGTACGAGGCCACCCCGCCGTGGAACTCGTGCTTGAACACCACCACCGATAGCACCGTGACCACCCCGATCAGGAACTGGTCCACCGACATGGACAGGATCGCTCCCAGGGCCGCTGGGGTGGCCAGGAGTCGCCGGCCTCCACGCGCCAGGTCTCCGATGGCGCGACGAACCTCGGTGGCCACGGCCGTCTGAGGCGACGGCACACGGAGCGGGTCCCCGATACGCGTGGCCAGCAACGCCGCGGCAGGCCAGATCGCGGCGCACAGCCCCAGGAGCCCGGCGGGGGTGATCGCGTCGGCCAGCTGCGTGCCGACCACCAACCCCAGGAAGGTCACCACCGTGCCCGTCGCGCTGGCCAGTGAGTTGCCCACCAGGAGATCCTCTTCGGGGACCAGCGACGGCATGATCGCGCCGGCGGTGGCCAGATAGAAGCGGTCGAGCGACACCACCACAAGGGCCAGGGCGTACAGGGCCAGCCCCGTGTGTCCGCGTTGCACCGGCAGCAGGGCCAGGACGGCCAGTCCGCGTAGGACCGGTGTCCAGGACAGGATCGCCCGGCGCGACCATCGATCGATCACCACCCCGACGAGGGGCCCCACCAGGGAGAACGGGATCACCAGGACGGCGAACGCCTTCGCCACACCGGCCGCGGTCGACTGCTTGTCAGGAGAGAGGAAGACGATCGTGTCGACCAGGAAGGCCTGGAACAGACCATCGCCGAACTGGCTGGAGAGCCGGGCCGAGAGGAGGAACCGGAAATCGGTCGAACGCAGCGCCGCGCGAGCCCGGGTCAGGGTTCCGGCCGGAGGCACGCACCGGCCTCCGCCGTCAGCGGCTGGTCGATTCGGTGCGCTGCTCGGTGAGGTCGAAGAAGTTCGACCAGTCGGCGGCCTTGGAGGCGCCGTTGCCCTGGATGAACCCCTCCACCATCTCCCGCGCGGCCTCGTCCGAGAACTGCACCGGGGGCGACTTCATGAAGTAGGCGCTGGGCCCAATGAGCGGCCCGCCCATGTTCCGGTCGATCGCCAGTCGGGCGCACCGGATGGCGTCGATCACGATGCCGGCCGAGTTGGGCGAGTCCCACACCTCGAGCTTCAGCTCGATCGACATCGGCACCTCGCCGAACCCGCTGCCCTCCAGGCGGATCTGGGCCCATTTCCGGTCCTGGAGCCACGGCACGTGGTCGGACGGACCGATGTGGATGTCGTCCTTGTCGAGGCTCTTGCGCAGCTGGCTTTGAACGGATTGGGTCTTGGAGATCTTCTTGGACACCAGGCGCTCGCGCTCGAGCATGTTCATGAAGTCCATGTTGCCGCCGAAGTTCAGCTGGTAGGTCCGGTTCAGCTTGACCCCGCGGTCCTCCAGCAGCTTGGCCAGGACCCGATGGGTGATGGTGGCCCCCACCTGGCTCTTGATGTCGTCCCCGACGATCGGAACGCCGGCCCGGGCGAAGCGCCGGGCCCACTCGCGGTCCGAGGCGATGAACACCGGCATGCAGTTGACGAATGCCGCCCCGGCCTCCAGCGCGGCCTGCGCGTAGTGCTTCGCCGCGACCTCGCTCCCCACCGGCAGGTAGTTCACGACCACCTGTGCTCCGCTCTCGCGAAGCACGGTGGCCACATCGACCGGGTCCTCGGTCGACTCCGTGATCTGCTCCCGGTAGTACTGACCCAGCCCGTCGAGGGTGGGTCCGCGCTGCACCTCCACGCCGAGTGGAGGCACGTCGGCGAACCGGATCGTGTTGTTCGGCTCGGCGAAGATGCCCTCGGAGA
>JBKPBM010000241.1:0-3745 GCA_046744325.1 Actinomycetota bacterium
CTTCCTGGCGATTCTCCGCGACGCGCTCGAGCACGACGAGGCCCGAGAGGTCCTCCTCGAGCTCCTCCAGATCGTCGGGCTCGTCGCTCACGGGCTGCTGTATGCCCGCCGTCGAGCTCCGGGAAACGTCAGAACGAGAGCTCGATCGACGATCCCGCCCAGGGGGGCCCAATGACCAGCTCGGTCTTCAGCTCACCGCTTTCTTCACCAGCGCGGCGATCTTCGCCTCTTCGGTGGCGGTCAACTCCTTCAACGCGAAGGCGGTCGGCCACATGGCGCCTTGGTCGAGGTTCGCCGTGTCGTTGAAGCCGAACGTCGCGTACCTCGCCTTGAATTTGGCCGCGCTTTGGAAGAAGCAGACGACCTTGCCTTCCTTGGCATATGCGGGCATCCCGTACCAGGTCTTCGGCGCGAGGTCCGGCGCGCTGGCTTTGATGATGGCGTGCAGCCGCTCGGCCAAGGTCCGATCTGGTTTCGGCATCGCGGCGATCGCCGCCAGGGCGGCTATTTCGTCGTTCTCGCCGCGCGCCTCCGCCTTCCGTTCTTGGGCGTACGCCTTCGCCGCGGCTCGTTCCTCGGCGGTCCATCCCTTGGACGTCTTTGCGGTGGTGGATGTTCTCTTGGTGGACTTCTCCGTGGCCTTCTCTGCGCTCATCGTTCCCTCCTGTGCAGGCCCTACCTGCACGCCTCCAAACCATCCTCATCCCGACAGACGATTCCCGATCCCTTCACAGCCTAAGGGAGCTGGTTGATGTTGAGCCAACCGTACCGATCGTGGGCGCTCAGCAGCTCCACCCGAGTGAGGATGGCGCGACGCAGGCGGTGTGGGCCGACAGCACATCCGCGCGCCGGGGATCACCCGCGGCGGACCGGGACCAGGCCCGCCGGCGCCAGGCGGACCAGCAGCTTCGAGATCAGGCCGGGGCGCCGCGATCTGTCCTCGGCTCGCTCCTTGCGTTCGATCGCCGTGCGCACCATGAGCCCACCGACCTCGCGGAACGGCTCTGGCGGGAATCCCTGCAGCGCTCGCCCGACCAGACCGCATCCGGACCATTCGTCGTCACGGTCCAGCGCCAGGGAGGCCAGGATGCGACCACCGACCGCCGACGGTCCCACCCCGTTCCCCGAGTAGCCCACCCCGAGGAGCACGCTCGGGTGTCCCTCGAGCGGACCGAAATACGGAAGGCCGTCGCGGGACCGGTCGATGGGCCCCGTCCAGCTGCGGACGAGGGGCACGTCCGCCAGCATCGGGTAGGTCGTCCGGAATGCCTCTCCGACCCGATCGCGGCGCGCCGACACCCCATCGAATGCCGGACCCACCGAACCCCAGAAGGCCAGCCGGCCCCCTCCCTTCCCGAAGGCGATCCGGCCGTCGTGGGTGGTGCGGTAGTAGTGGACCAGCAGGCGCGAATCCGAGATGCACAGGCCGTCGGTCCAGCCGATCTCGTCCAAGCGGTCGGGGATGGGGGGCGTGGCGACGATGTCGCTGGCCACCACCAGGATGTGTCGGCGAACGGGGGGCAGCCTCACCGCCCAGGCGTTCATGGCCAGCACGGCCTTCTCGGCGCTCACCGAACCGGCGGCGGTCCGGACCGTCGCTCCCGACTCACCGGGTGAGGCGGGCCCGTCCAGGGCCACCATGGGAGACCCCTCGAAGATCCGGATGCCTCGGCCCAGGGCCTCGCGCCGCAGACCCATGGCCAACCGGGCCGGCTGCACGATCGCGCTGACGGCCTCGAGCGCGCCGGCGAGATGCACGGGAGAGCCCGTGCGCTTCGCGGTCTCCTCGGGACCCATGTCGACCAGGGGGTGGTGCCCGGCTCGATCAAGCGCATCGAGCGTGGCGCTCCAGGCGTCCAGCTGCGCCCGGTTGGTCGCCGTCCACGCCCACCCGTCCAGGCGGAACCCGGCGTCGATGCCGCGCTCCTCGCAGAACCGTCCGATGTCCAGCACCGCCCGCTCGGACGCCTGGGCCAGACGGACGGCTTCGTCGGGGCCGCAGAGCTTCGCGAGGGTGATGAACTTCGACCACCACGTCAGGACGAAGCCTCCGTTTCGCCCGCTGGCCCCGGAGCCACAGACGTCGGCCTCGACCAGGGCGACGTCGATCGAGGGCTCCAGCTCCTTCAGCCGGAGCGCCGTCCAGAGCCCCGTGAAGCCACCGCCGACGACGCACACGTCCGCCCGGGTCGAGCCGCTCAGGGCGGGTGCTCGCTCGAACCCGTCGGCGACCGCCTCCTCGAGCCACAGGCTCTTCCACCCGGGATCGCCCTGAGAGCCTGAGCTCGGTGCCTGGGTCACCCGCACATCCTGCAGGCCGGAGCGGCCGGTCTCAAGTTGCGCATTCGACATAGGATCGGCCCCGTGCGATTCGACCAGTTCACCGTGGTCCTGCTGGTTCGCCCACCAGATGCGCCCGAGCTGACCGCGGATGAGGCTGCGTCGCTGCAAGACGCGCACCTGGCCAACCAGACGGCGCTGCACGACCGGGGCGACCTCATCGCCGCGGGCCCTCTGGTGGATCAGGACGACGAGCGACTCCGCGGGATCTCGGTGATGTCGGTGGATGCAGAGACCGCCCGCCGCCTCTACAGCACCGATCCCGCCGTGCGCGCCGGCCGCCTCTGCGTCCAGGTGATGACCTGGATGGTGCCCGCCGGGAACGTCCGATTCGAGCGCGTGCCACACCCTCGATCGATGGCGGAGGCGGCCGAGGACTGAAGGGCTGGGCGCCACCGTTTTCGAGTGGCCGGCCGTGGGAAAGAGAGGGCGTCGGGGCGATCCAGGTTCCAGGTTTCCTGTGCCACCATCTGGGCTGCCGGGCGACCCCGTCCTCATCGCCACCCTCGTCGCCCGGCCCCCGAGCCCCTCGACCATGGAAGGCGGGAGCATGCAGGAGGTCGAACTCTCATCGCTGAGCCCGGCTCGTTTCCGGGAGGTCCTGGATGCGGCCCGGGCCGAGCGATTCGAGGCCACGCTGGCCGAAGCGGCGGCGGCGCTCGACGGGCGAACCATCTGGCATGTGAACTCGACGGCGCGCGGGGGTGGCGTGGCCGAGATGCTCACCTCCCTCCTGGGCTATCTGCTCGGCGCGGCACTCGGCGTTCGCTGGCTGGTCGTGGGCGGCGACGAGGAGTTCTTCCGGGTGACCAAGCGGATCCACAACCGGTTGCACGGCCAGCCCGGCGATGGGGGGCCGCTCGATGAACGTGAGCACGCCATCTACGAGCGGGCCCTCGAACCCAGCGCGAAGGCTCTGGCCGGGCTGATCGAACCCGGGGACGTGGCCGTCCTCCACGACCCGCAAACTGCAGGGCTGGCTCCGGGGCTGAAGGCCGCCGGTGCATGCGTCGTGTGGGTGTGTCACGTGGGCGCGGACGAACCGGGCGACGTCGCCCCTCCTGCCTGGGTGTTCCTTCGCCGGTATGTGGGTGAGGCCGACGCGATCGTGTTCTCCCGAGCCGCGTACGCGTGGGACGGGCTCCCCCCCGACCGGATCACGGTCATCCCGCCCTGCATCGACGCCTTCTCGGCGAAGAACCAGACGCTCGATCCGGCCGTCGTCCGGAGCATCCTGCATGCCGCGGGGATCCTCGATACCACTCCCTCGGCGGCCCCGACATATCTGCGATCCGACGGCTCGTCGGGCACCGTGGCGCGGCGCGCGGACGTGCTCGAATCCGAACGGATCCCCGTCGATGCGCCCCTGGTCGCCCAGGTCTCCCGGTGGGACCGGCTGAAGGAT
>JBKPBM010000211.1:0-2926 GCA_046744325.1 Actinomycetota bacterium
TCCTCGGTGAGCGGGCCGGCCGAGGCCACCAATGGCGATCGGAGCGTCATCCCGAGATAGCCGGTGGACAGATCGATCATCCCGGTTCCTCCTCGGGAGGCTCCACCGACCCGTTGCCGTTCGGCTCGCCACCCGCGGGGAGGTCCGGGGCAGTGCGCTGCACACCGGCCAGCTGCTCGTACAGGCGCCACCGTTCGGCCACGTCGGCCTGTCCCTCCTCCATCAGCTGGGCGAAGCGCTCGGGCCGGGTCCGCTCCAGGATGGCGAACCGCGCCTCCTGCCGTGCGAAGTCCCGCAGGGGGATCGACGGCTCCTTGCTGTCCAGCTGGAACGGGTGGGCGTCGGTGCCGGGGTGGAACCGGTACAGGGGCCAGTGGCCGCTTCGGACCGCATCCTTCTGATGGGTCATCGAGGTGGCCATGTCGATCCCGTGTGCGATGCAGGTGCTGTAGGCGATCACCAGCGAGGGGCCGGGCCACGCCTCGGCCTCCAGCAGCGCCCGGACCGTCTGCATCTCGTTGGCGCCCATGGCGATCTGGGCGACGTAGACGTTGCCGTAGGCCGTCGAGATGATGCCCAGATCCTTCTTCCCCGTCGGCTTGCCCTGCGCGGCGAACTTGGCCACCGCGCCACGGGGCGTCGACTTGGAGGCCTGGCCGCCGGTGTTCGAGTACACCTCGGTGTCCAGCACCAGGACGTTCACGTTGCGGCCGGAGGCCAGGACGTGGTCCAACCCGGCCGACCCGATGTCGTACGCCCACCCGTCGCCGCCCACGATCCACACGCTCTTGGCCACCAGCTCGTCGGCCAGGTCCAGCAGCTCGCGCGCCTCCACGGCCTGGGTACCGTCGAGCCCGGCCAGGCGGTGCTCCAGCTCGATGATCCGCTCGCGCTGGGCGTCGATGCCCGCCTGGTCGTGCTGGTCGGCGGCGAGGATCTCGGCGGACAGGTCGCTCCCGACGGCCGGCGCCAGCTGCTCCAGAAGCTGCCGGGCCCGGGCCACCTGCCGGTCGAGCGCCAGGCGCATCCCCAGGCCGAACTCGGCGTTGTCCTCGAACAGGGAGTTGGCCCAGGCCGGGCCTCGGCCCTCGGCGTTGGCCGACCACGGCGTGGTGGGCAGATTCCCGCCGTAGATCGACGAGCAGCCGGTGGCGTTGGCGATCAATAGCCGGTCGCCGAAGAGCTGGGTCAGCAGCTTGAGATACGGCGTCTCGCCGCAGCCCGCGCAGGCCCCGGAGAACTCGAACAACGGCGGACGGACCTGGGAGCCCTTGACCGTGTCGAGCGCCAGCCCGGCATCGGCGGACGGCAGGTCCAGGAAGAACGCGAAGTTCTCGCGCTCCCGTTCCACGTGCGGCGCGGCGGGCTCCATGTCCAGGGACTTGTGACGCGCCTCGGACTTCGAACGGGCGGGGCAGACGTCGGCGCACACCCCGCAGCCCGTGCAGTCATCCGGCGCGATCTGGATCGACAGGAGCAGGCCGTCGTCCCTGTGGCCGAATGGCTTCGTCTGGAACCCCGAGGGCGCCGCAGCCAGTGCCGCCGGTTCGACCACCTTCATCTGGATGGCCGTGTGCGGACAGACGATCACGCACTTCGCGCAGTCGATGCAGATGGTCGGGTCCCAGACCGGGAGGTCCTGAGCGATCGAACGCTTCTCCCACCGCGCAGTCCCCGTGGGGAACGTCCCGTCGATCGGGAGGGCGCTCACCGGCAGGAGGTCGCCCTCGCCGGCCATCATCCGGGCCGTGACGCGCTGGACGAAGTCGGGGGCCTCGGGCGGCACCACCGGGTGTCTGGGCTGGCCGTCCTCGCCGTCGGCCGCGGGAATCTCCACACGGTGCAGGGCGCCGATGGCCTGATCGACCGCCTGCAGGTTGCGTTCGACGACCGCCTCGCCCAATTTCCCGTACGCCTTCTGGGTGGCCGCCCTGATGGCCACGAGGGCGTCGTCCAGGGGGAGCACCTTCGACAGCGCGAAGAAGCAGGGCTGCATGACCGTGTTGATCCGCCGGCCAAGCCCGGCCTCGCGGGCCACGGCGTAGGCGTCCACCACCCACAGATCGAGCGATCGCTCCCGAATCGCCGCGCGGACCTCCGAGGGGAGGTGGTCCCACACGTCGTCCGGGCCGTACGGGCTGTTCAGCAGGAACGTGGCTCCCGGCTCCGCCTCCTTCAGCACGTCCATCCGCTGCAACAGGCTGAACTGGTGGCAGGCCACGAAGCTCGCCCGCTGGATCAGGTAGGTCGAGTGGATGGGGCGCGAGGAGAATCTCAGGTGGGAGACGGTGACCGAGCCCGACTTCTTCGAGTCGATGACGAAGTAGCCCTGGGCGAACCGCTCGCTCCCTTCACCCACGATCTTGACCGAGTTCTTGTTGGCACCGACCGTGCCGTCGCTGCCCAGCCCGTAGAAGACCGCCCGGACGAGGGCGTCGTCGGTGGCGAAGTCGGGGTCGGGCGCCAGGCTGGTGTGCGAGACGTCGTCCACGATCCCCACGGTGAAGTGGTTGCGGGGCCGCTCCTTCGCCAGCTCGTCGAGGATCCCCTTGGCCATGGCCGGGGTGAACTCCTTCGAGGAGAGCCCGTACCGTCCGCCGATGACCGCCGGCCGACCATCGAACCGCAGGCCATCCCGTTCCCCCTCGGCCAGAGCGATGACGACGTCCTGGTACAGCGGCTCACCCGTCGCCCCCGGCTCCTTGGTCCGGTCCAGGACCGCCACGGATCGCACCGTTGAGGGGAGGGCCTCCAGCAGCGCCTGGGCCGGGAACGGCCGGAACAGCCGGATCGTCGCCATGCCCACGGTCTCGCCGCCGGCGACCAGCGCGTCGACCGCCTCCCGGACGGCCCCCGCTCCCGAGCCCATCAGGACGATGATCCGGGTGGCGTCGGGCGCTCCGTGGTACTCCACCAGGTGGTAGGC
>JBKPBM010000153.1:0-3692 GCA_046744325.1 Actinomycetota bacterium
AGTGCTGCCAGGCCTCGGCCCGGGCCAGAGCTCGTTCGACCAGCTCCACCGAGGAGCAGTCGCCCTCCCGCAGCGCAGAGGACATCTCCGCCGCCGTCTCGAACTCGCCGTCTCGCAGGGTTCCCATCCGCACTCACCCGGTCACGAACTCGACGACCCTTCCTACGATCTTCGGAATCGCCTCGTACATCTGAATGCCGTCGTCGAAGACGATCAGCTCGGCGTTCGGCATGATCTCCGCCAGCACGGTACCAACCTCCAGCGGGTGGATCTCGTCGCCGTCCCGGCAGATGATCAGCGTCGGCGCTGTGACCTTCCGCATATCCTCCCGGTCGTGCAGCGGCCAGTCCTCGATGATCTCGCGGATGGCCCGGGGCACACCCACGGGATTGATGTCCGCGATCAGCTGGCGGTCGAGGTCGCGCAGCCACGGGTACTCGATGTAGTTGGCCAGGCGCTCCGGGTCGGCCATCAGCGCTTCGATGGCCTCCTCCTGCGACCTGCCGTCGATCAGCGAGGCGGTCCGGAGCATCCGGTCCTTGTACCGGAACGGCAGGTCGAGGCCGGCAGGGAGCAGGAACAGCAGCTTCTCGAACCGGTCCGGGTCCTGGGCAACCGCGTGGGCGATGGCGCCCGCGCCGAGCGATGTCCCGAAGGCGATGGTCGCCTCGTAGGCGTCGGCCACCGCCAGGAGGTCGCGGGCGAAGTCGGAAAACCGATAGCCGTGCTCGGGAGAGGAGCTGTGCCCGTGCCCCCGGAAGCAGAACCTGACCTTGGTCCCCGGCACCAGGGGCGTCAGCTGGGCCAGCTCGCGACAGGAGTTGGTCAGGCCATGGCCCAGCACGGTGACCGGCGTCCCCTCGCCGTCGACCTCCACGTGCAGCGTCACCTCATCCGTGACCAGCTCGGGCACCCTGTCCTCCAATGCCGCCGAGCTTACTGGCCGGCACCGAAGGAGGCGGCATATCCGGCAAGACGCTCGTGCCTGGCCTCCTGGCGGCGGTCGATCTGGCGGATCACCACGACGGCCAGGATGGCCGCGGCGATGGTGGCCACGTCGGCGGTGATCCCGAACGACTGCTGGCGGACCAGCTGGTCCACGTTGGACGAGGACTGCCCGGCGATGCTCAGCGCGATCCCGGTCAGCGCGGCACGAAAGAGCCACGCCCCCCACCACACCGGCAGGAGCATCCCGGTCGGCCTGACCTTCCAGTCCACGGCCCCGGCCGTGGGATCGCTGGCCTTCAGCAACTCACGGGTGGTGAGGTAGGGCATGGCGAAGTTGGCCACCGGGATCAGCCACCAGCCCACCGCCCAGCCCGGGGTGAACCGGAGATTGGCGGCCCCGAGCGCCCGCAGGTTCGACTGGGCGCGGTGCTGCCAGACCAGCCACAGCACGCTGGCGGCCAGGGTGAGGATGTCCAGGAAGCCGGCCGCACCCAGGACCCGGCTGCGGCTCTCGACCAGATCGCTCAGGGTCCGAAGCGAGTGGATCCGCCCGACCCGGAAGGCCATCAGCACGAACGACATCACCACGATCGCACCGAGCAGGCCGGTCAGCCACTGGACCAGCGCGTGGCCCGACCGGTAGGGCGTGGAGGCCGTCCGCAGGTCCGGGGCGATGGTCCCGGCCAGCGGGACCTGCACCAGGCGCGGCTCCATCGCGGAGAACCGGTTCCAGGCCTCGTTCCAGCCCGCGTCGGTGCGGGGGAACCGCATCACCGCTCCGCCCGGTACCGTCCGGTCCCAGATCCCGAAGAAGTCGGGCCCGTAACCGAGGATGTACCGCTCGCCCGAGTGGCTGAACCGGACGGCCCCCTCGCCCACCGTCGGTCCTCGAAGCGGGTGCGGCGCGGGCGCAGGGACGGCCCCGGCCTGTGGCGTCAGGACCGGCAGGTGCGGTGGGGCGTCGCTGGCCAGGGGTTCGCCGGGGCCCGGGACCGGCACGGTGAGATCGCTCCGACAGTGCGGACACCGCACCGCCTGATCGTCGATGTCCTCCGCGCAGTAGGGGCAGACCTTCACCATCGTGTTCTCCACTCCATGGAACGTCGGCGCGCGGGCGACCAAAGCTTAGCCCGTCGACCTGCAGGTTCCGGCCAGCGCGAACGGCGAGCGGGCGCGGGTGAGTGGGGCCCGAGGGGCGATCAGCGGCCGAGCGCCCCTCGGACCGCGGCGACGATCTTCCCGGCGGAGATGCCGGCCCAATCACGCAGCTCTTCCGCGGTTCCCGAACCCGGCATGCCAGTGACGGCGATCTTCACCACGCGACCGTTCACCCGGCGACCGCCTTCGGTGACCGCCTCGAGCACCGCATCCCCGATGCCGCCCTCGGCCCAGTGGTCCTCGGCCACCAGGATCAGGCCGGTCTCATCCAGCGCCCGCTGCACGGTGGCGGCGTCGATCGGCTTGACCGAATAGGCATCGATGACCCGAACGCTGACCCCCTCCTCACTCAAGGTGTCGGCCGCCTTCAGCGCCTCGAACACCGTCACCCCGGCGCCGACGATCGTGGCCTGGTCCGCATCGCCGGATCGAACGGTCTTCGACCCGCCGATCGGGAACTCCTCGTTCGCGTCGTAGAGTTTCGGCGTCTTCTCCCGCGTGGTCCGCATGTAGGAGATGCCGTCCAGGTCCGCCATCGCTGCGGTGAGCTTCGCGGCGGCGTTCGCGTCCGCCGGATAGAGCACGGTGGAGCCGTGGACGGCTCGCATCATGGCAAGGTCCTCCAGGGCCATCTGCGAGGGCCCGTCCTCGCCGATCGACACGCCGGCGTGCGACCCACACAGGCGGAGGTTCGCCCGGCTGACCGCGGCCATCCGGATGAAGTCGTAGCCGCGCGTGAGGAAGGCGCCGAACGTCGCCGCGAACGGGATGAGCCCTAGCGCCTGCATCCCGACGGCCGCGCCCAGCAGGTTCTGCTCCCCGTTGTACATCTCGAAGAAGCGGTCGGGGGCGGCCTTCTGGAAGTCCTCGGTGTGGGTCGAGTTGGCCACCTCGCCGTCCAGGGCCACGACGTCCGGCCGAGCGGCCAGCGCCGCGAGCGCCTCGCCGAACGCCTTCCGCGTGGCCTGGTCCTTCTCGTAGGTGGGGAGCTCCACCCGTGTCGACCCGGCGCCATTGTCGCCCGCCCACGCGTCCGGCTTGCGCGGGGAGATGGTGATGTGGCGCTCGCCCCCCAGCTCCTCGATGGCCTGCTTCGCCTGCTCCTCATCGAGGGCCTTCCCGTGCCACCCCTCGGCGTTGGCCAGGAACGAGACCCCGTGGCCCTTCTCGGTCCGGGCCACGATGAAGGTCGGGCCCGTGCTGTCGCTGGCTTCGGTGAACGCGCGGTCGATTTGGGCGACGTCGTGGCCGTCGATCCGGATGGCCCGCCACCCGAATGCCTCGGCCCGTCGCGCGTACACCTCGCCGTGCCACTCGAGCATGGTCGGGCCGCGCTGTCCCAGCCGGTTCATGTCGAGGATGGCCACGAGGTTCCTCGTCTGATGGTGCGAGGCGTTGGCCATGGCCTCCCACACTGAGCCCTCGATCACCTCCGAGTCGCCCATCAGGACCCACACCCGGCCGGGGAGGTCGCGAACCCGCATCGCCAGCGCCATCCCCAGACCGACCGGGAGCCCCTGCCCGAGCGAGCCGGTGGCCACGTCCACCCAGGGCATGTCGCCGACCGGCGCCGGGTGTCCCTGTAC
>JBKPBM010000077.1:0-4433 GCA_046744325.1 Actinomycetota bacterium
GTCCATGGCCTTCGTGTACTTGCACGTCCTATGGTTCGCCCTTTGGATCACGTTCCGGGTCGAGAGGTTCCCGTTTGGCCTGCTCACTATGGTCGTGTCGCTCTAGGCCATCTTCCTGTCGACCTTCGTGCTGATCAGCCAGAACCGGCGCACGAGAGGCGTGTGGTCCTTGCGAACACCGAGTGGCAGCTGGTTCAGGACGAGGGACATCAGAACGAGCAGCTCATCTCCATCTCTGAGCAATCCTGCAGGTGACCCAGGCCATTCACGAGCTGACCGTCCAGCACACGAGGGCCGCCTCCTCCGGCTCGTGATGGGGCCGCGGGCCCCGTCCCGTGGGGCCGTAGCTTTGGCTGACATGCGTCGCCTGCGTGGCCCCTTCATTGGTGGTGACCAGAGACCCTGGCTCGGGGTGCGGCGACGCACGGATGAAGCAAGGACCGACGGCACCTGCCGAGTCGTCCGACCGTTCGGAGCCGACTGGACACGGGTGAGATTGCCCTGGGCGCCCGCCTTCCGGACTGCCTCCGACGCCCCTGCGTTCGCCGGTTGCCCTTGCCGCCCCTGGCAGGGACCGCCCTTCGACGGCCGGCTCCAGCAAGGCTCGGGCCGGAAGATGGGGGACGAGATATCTAGAATTGGCAGGTTACTGGGCGAGGAGGAGCCGTCATGGCGGAGATCGAGAACATCAGAGACTGGCAGGGCAAGGACGTCCTGGGGTCGGACGGGAAGAAGATCGGGACCGTGGAGGACGTCTACTTCGACATCGAGACCGACGAGCCCCGGTTTCTGTGCGTCAAAGCGGGGTGGCTCGGCCACCATGTCGTCCTGGTCCCCTCAGCGGGGGTGACCGCTTCTCCGGACCATCTCACGGTCACCGTGACCAAGGACGTGGCCGAGAAGGCCCCAGCCATGGAGCCGGACGGGGAGCTCTCCGCCGAGGTTGAGGAGAGGCTGTTCGGCTACTACGCGATCGACTACCGCCCCGCCCAAACACCGGGCGGGAGGCGCCTGGTCCGCCGATAGCGGTCCCGGGCCTACCCATTCAGCCAACGGCACGATCCGTCCGTCTGCTGCATCCGGTCAGCCCACCCGACTGATAACCCGCTCAGGCCTTCGTCTGCTACCTCATCCCTGCAATACGGGACCTAACCCTGCGGGGGAGGAGGGAGCAGAGACTACTCCTGCTCGCCAGATGCCCCCTGGTCAGCCTGGACGTCGATCGCTTTCGGTCCGGTCCCCTTGGTGCCCGATTGGATCTCGATCCGGCGTGGTTTGGCCGTCTCAGCGACCGGGATGGCCAGGGTCAGGACGCCATCATCGAAACTGGCCGCGATCCTCTCGATGTCAAGGTGCTGGCCGAGGAACATCTGGCGCGAGAAGACCCCCTCGGGTCGTTCCTGGACGATGACCTCATCTCCCTCCCGCTCATCGAAGGACCGCTCCGCTCGCACGGTCAGGGCGTTCTGCTCCACCTGGATCTCGATGGAGGACGCATCCGCTCCGGGAAGGTCGAAGTGGACGAACACCCTATCGCCTCGTCGGTAGGCGTCCATGGGGATGGACGTCGACTGGGATCGCAGCGCCCCCGTGAGTTGCTGAGCCAGCCGGTCGATATCGCGAAACGGGTCGAAGCGCATGACCATCCGTGACCACCTCCTGTCCGCCGAGCCCTCATTATCGGTCGTTCCTCCCGGTTCATGCCATCGACCGAGTCGCGCGAGACGGCGGCTGCGAGCAGGACGGAGCAAGACCGAGTCTGCGCCCATCCGCATCAGAATGCCCGGTGAAGTGCTTGGCCGGGCGATTGTGCAACAGCTCAGTCGGCAGGAGCTTGATCGCCACCAGCGAAGCCAGAAGTCACCCCTGTGTGCAGCGGGCGCCGGGATCTCATCGGCGGGTGACCCAGGGCCGGGAGCAAGCTGGAAGCTCCCGATTCCCTGCCGGACCCGCTCGGGCTCGGCGCCACCCATCCGGCCGCCCCCTCATCGGAGCCGGACGCCAGTCAATCGCCGGGGTAGCGGCGGCGGCCTGACCAGGTCTCAAGGTCGAGGGGCCCGGTCGCCTGAGCCCCTCATTTGACTTCTATTCGCCCAGATCCCTAGTGCATGTGGCCGTCCCCGCCGGGGCTCGACGCCTCATCCTCCCGCTTCTCTACCACGGCGCCCTCCGTGGTAAGCAGGAGCGCCGCGACCGATGCGGCGTTCTGCAGAGCGGACCGGGTGACCTTGACGGGGTCGATGATCCCGACCTGAAGCAGATCGGCCCATTGGCCGGTAGCGGCATCGAAGCCTAGGCCGTCGGAGTCCCTGCGGATCCGCTCAACGATCACCCCGGGCTCCGGGATCTCCCGCCTGGCATCCGTCCAGACGACTGCGAGGGGTTCGGTGCGGGTGGCTGGCAGGGGCTCGGCCGTCCTTCGGGGCCACTGAGCGATAAGGAGCCAACGTGTACAAGGACCCCACCATGAGACTCCCCAGACCCGCCTAGGCCTTCTAGCCGTTGTGGACGGCGCCAACTGTGCGTTATCGTCCGAGTCGACCACACCCGTCTACCGTCGGGGGGACCGCGATGACACGCACCCGCTCAAGTCGAGCCGCGACAGATACCGACCGGCAGTCAGTCCAGCGCGAGCTGGTCGAGCGTGGCCGCAAGATCCCCGGCGTGGCCGAGGCCGTCGAGGTCTACGGCCGAGTTCAGCGCCACGTCGGCGTCGCGATCGGGCAAGCGTCGCCGAAGATCCGGCACGCTACGGGCGGAAACGTCTAGCCCCTTGCCAAGCTGGGGAGAGATCCTCGGCGAGCTTCAGCAATCCGCTGCGGAGCGCGGTGGCAATCCCGACTTCGATGGCGTCCGCCGCAAGTACCTGGCTCAACTCCACGATTACACGCACCGCGACACGATCCTGTACTCGACGGACTGGCTGAACGTGGCCGCCCCCGGGACCTCAATCGTTCTCGGTGACATGCAGGGGCATGATGGAGGTCTGTCGCGGACTTCGTGGTCCGGAACTCGACGTCATCCTCCACGGTCCGGGCGGGAGCGCCGAAGCTACGGCAAGCATCGTCCGCTACCTTCGGCGGAAGTTCACCGACATCCGCGTCTTCGTTCCAATGGCGGCAATGTCGGCAGCGACAATGTGGTCTTTGGCCGGCAACGAGATCCATATGGGGAAACACTCCCAGCTCGGCCCAATCGACCCTCAGCTCGTTACCCAACAAGGACAGATCCCCGCCCGCGCGATCATCGAGCAGTTCGAGCGAGCGAAGCGGGAGGTCGGGTCGGACCCGTCGCTACTCGCGCCGTGGCTGCCCATCCTCCAGCAGTACGGGCCGGCACTACTCGAGCAGTGCGAGAAGGCGGAGCAGCTCGCCCGTCGGCTCGTTCGAGAATGGCTTGAGAAGTACATGTTCGCGGGCAAGCGATACGCGTCCTCCCGAGCCGAGAAGGTCGCCGCGTACTTCGCTAACTACACACTGCACCAGTCGCACTCGCTGGGGATCGACCGGGATCAAGCGCGAGCAGAGGGTGTCGTTATCCGAGATCTGGAGAGGGACCAAACCCTCCAAGATCTCGTTCTTAGCGTCCATCACGCCACTATGCACACCTTCGGTGGGGCTGGCGATCAAGATCGTCGAGAATCACCTGGGACGCGCCTTCGTGCAGATCCAGCAGACCCTCCCAATGCAGGTCCCTGCACTCGCGCCGGCACCGGGGCCCTCCACTCTTGCGCCGACTCCCTAACGCCACGCGTTTCGGGATCCCGGGAAGGCACGTCGTGTCTAGGGGGGTGGGTTGCTCGTTCGGCCCCCTCGAGGATCCAGCTAACACTCGGCGCGGCCCGTCCATCGGACCAGAACCCTTCCAGGTGCCAGCGGCGACCGCACCGTTTGGACCGCAATCTGTCTCTTGGAGGCTCACGTCCAGAGCTTCTGTCGCCCATCCGACAGGAATTCGCGAACGGCCCACAGTGCCAAGCGCGCGGGATGCCCGGCCATCAGAGCCTCATACGCTGACCTGCCCCCTTGACCTCGTTTCGATTGCGGCAATTGGATCCTCGACGAATAGTGGATCCGAGGAACTCGATCGGCTCTCTTGCTGCCTTGAGGACACCGCCCGAAAGCCTCCGCCCGCCTCCGACTTCGCCCGGGACAGCTCGCCCTGATGAGCGAGGGAGTAGGAAGGTCCCTAGTGGGGTCAGTGACGATCTCTAGACTCGGCGGGGGCTTCCGCCTCTAGGTGGTCCAGGATTCGCATCAGAAGGTCCGCGAGTAGCACAGCCTCGGCAGCCTCAGCGGCATCCTCGTAATCGACTTCTCGATGGCTGGCGGGGTTCTTTAGGAACCCGATGCAACCCTTGAAGAGGTCCATGCGGGCGACCTGCTCCCCTCGCTCGAGGCCCTCTGACCAGAGGGGCCCTCCCTCTCGGAAGG
>JBKPBM010000135.1:0-2720 GCA_046744325.1 Actinomycetota bacterium
CGACTGCGCCGACGCGACGGCTCACCGGGGCCGCCTTCTTGATGAAGTAGCGAAAGCTCAGTCCGGCCTCAGCAGAGAGCGATCCAGCACGCTCGCGCGTCTGGACAAGCAAAGCCTCGATGTCGCGGCTCGACACAGGCCGGTCAGCCCATTCGTGAAGGACCTCCACGAACCGGCTCATGTGCGTGCCTCGTACTGCTGCCGGCAACTCCACGAACAGGCTTGCCTCCGCGAACACGTGCTGAAAGCCGTCGTCCTTCTCGCGAATCTGCACCGGAAGTGCCAGCTTCGTTATGCCGACACGCTCAATCGGAACGTTCCGGAAGTCGGTCAGCGACTGGACGTCTTCCATGTCAGAGTTGCCCGCTGAGCTTGTGAGTCTGCGGGATCACCCGCACGTTTCGGTGGGCCTGCAGACACAACGCCTGGACCTCCAGCATCCGGTCGGCTGATGGAGCGGTCCGCACCCGACCGAACGGCGTCACCGGCTGCAGCACCAGCGTGACGTCGGGATCGACGCCGGCCACCATGCGAGCCGCCTCGATGAGCTCGGCATCCTCGGTTTCGGGTGTGACGACGATCTTCGCGTACACCTCCGCGGACGTCGCCACCTCCAAGAACCGTCGATGGACGGCGAGCGGGATGAGCTCACCACAGGAGCTCGGAAGCTTGATGTCCATCGACACGAAGTCGATCACGGCCATGACCGACTCAAGCTCGCGAACGCGGCCGCCATGGGTCTCCAACCACGTCCGCCCGCCCACGTCGCGCACCCGCTCTCCAAGCGCCAAGACCGCGTCGCTCTGCAGCAACGGCTCGCCACCGGTGAACGTGACTGAGTGGTGCTCACTCGGCCGAAGCGCCATCACCAGGTCGGCCGCACGATCCAGTGGTATCGGGTTGCTGATGGGCTGGAACTCCCGTGACCCTGGACGGGTCTCAGCGCGACCAGGCCCACGCCGCACCAGCGACAAGGGGGTGTCACACCACCAGCACCGCAGGTCACATCCGGCGAGGCGAACGAAGATCTGCCGCACCCCGACCCACGGTCCCTCACCCTGGATCCCGCTAAAGATCTCGCTGATGTAGGCGTGGTCGGTCGGGACCTCAGCGCCTTCCAAGCCCGAGGTGCGGTCGGGCGAGAAGGCGCGAGCCGTCACGCGGCTGCTCCCGAGAGGGCGGGATCAGCGGCCCCTGCTTCCTCGAACCCCCTGGCGCGGAGGACGCAGCTGTCGCATTTACCACAGGGCCGCTCGCCCCCCTCGTAGCACGACCAACTCAACTCCAGGGGTGCGTCGAGCTCGAAGCCGAGCCGGATGATGTCGGCCTTCGACAGGTGCACGAGCGGGGTTTCGATGCGAACTGGCCTGCCTTCGACCGCTCGCTTCTGCGCGAGGTTCGCCATCGCCTGGAACGCCTCGATGTACTCGGGCCGGCAGTCCGGGTAGCCGGAGTAGTCGAGGGCGTTCACACCGATGTAGACACGGTCCGCGTCCCGCGCCTCGGCAACCGCCAGGGCGACGGACAGGAAGATCGTGTTGCGGGCGGGGACGTAGGTCACCGGAATCGTTTCGTCGAGATCGCGTCCCTTCGGGACCTCGATCTCATCGGTCAGCGCCGATCCACCCCATTGCCTGGCGTCGAATTCAACGACGAGATGGTCGGCGCCATAGCGCCGGGCCACGGCCTCAGCGCTCACCAACTCCCTTCGGTGGCGTTGCCCGTAGTCGAAGGTGAGGCAGATGATCTCGTCGTTCTCACGGGCCGCGATCGCCGCGCACGTCGTCGAATCCAAACCTCCTGAGAGGATCACAACAGCCTTCGCGCTCATCTCATCGCTCCACGGTCGCTGAACTGGTCGGGGTCTCCCACAGGGTCAGGCGCTCCACATCGAGCCCTTCGGCTTCGAGCAACTTGGTGAACTCCACAGCCAGCAACTCCGCGGTGGGGTTCGGGAAGTGGTCGTTGAGGAACTGATGGTCGAACCGGCCCACGATCGACTCCTTGACCGAAGCGGAGAGATCGTCGAAGTCGATGACGACGCCGTTCTCCGTGATGGGCCCGGCCACGGTGACCTCCAACCGGTAGGTGTGGCCATGGAGGTGCCGGCACTTCCCCGGGTGCCACGGGAGTTGGTGGGCTGCGTCGAAGGTGAAGGCCTTCGTCACGCTGACCTTCATGGGCCGCCCCCCTTCAGTTTTCGAGACCTCCCGTGCGCTCCACCGGCGTCAGTTTCCATGCTTGCATGGCGAATGTCAAGCGTGTAATTTCACGCGTGTGATTCATCGGAAACTGCATCGGCCGACGCCCGGACGAGGCGCAACGCGTGCCCGTCCCTTCCCGGGCGTCTCGCCGCGAGGGGGCGCGGCCGCGTGAAGACGCCCCGTCGGCGCATCCACCTCGTCGTGACCTGCACGAATCGCAAGCGCCGACCACCCCATCCCGATCTGACCATACGGGCAGCCACCGACACGTCTGGGCGGGATCCGTGGAAGGACTGGCTGCTGCGCATTGAACGGACTTCAGCGCCGCTGCTGGAGGGTCAGGACCTCTACGTCGGTCCGCACTGGTTCCACGCCCGTGCGCTGGTCGGAAGTGACGGCCGTGACTCATCGCTCTCCCTGTGGGTCTGCTCAGCCGGGTACGGGCTGATCCCACCCGACGCGCCGCTGAAGTCCTACTCCGCGGTGTTCACGTCCGGATCTCTGGACGCCGTGTCT
>JBKPBM010000142.1:0-11226 GCA_046744325.1 Actinomycetota bacterium
TCCGGGAATCGCCCCGGCCGGTCCGGAGCCTCGCCCCGGAGGTCCCACAGCACGTCGCCGCGGTGACGGAACGGGCGCTGGAGAAGGATCCCGCACTCCGGCCCGGGTCGGCGGCCGCCTTCGCCCGCCTGCTCAGCGGTCCAGGTGCAATGGCAGAGGTGCCACCCGCACCCCCCCAGCAGCGCGTCGAGGCCGGCGAGGGCGACCCGACCCGGATCGTCCCGGCGGTGCCCGTGACCGGAGTGCTCCCCGACCCGGCGAGGGCCACCGGCGCGGCCACTGGCCGAACGGCGGTCCTGCCCACCCGGGATCGCCCGCCGGGGCGCCGACGGCGACGGTCGCTCGCGGTGGCGACGGTGGGCGGCGTGGTGGGGTTTCTCGTGCTCGGCCTGTTCCTCGGCCTGGCCCTGAGGCACGGCGCCTCCCCCACGACCGTGACGGTACCCTCGGTCGCGGGCATGACCAGGGAGGCGGCCATCACGGCGATCACGGGCCAGGGCCTGGTGGTCGGGTCGGTGATCGAGGTGCCGGGCAGCCGGGACGGGGTGGCCATCCGCACCGATCCGCCGGCGGGTCAGAGACTGGAGCCCGGTGGCACCGTAACCTTGTACGTCGGCAAGGCCAAGCCTCCCGGCCAGGAGCATGACCACAAGGGCAAGGGGAAGGGAAAGGGCGGAAACACCGGGGATGACTGAGCCCAACGGGGCCGCTGGAGCCACCGGCCAGGCTCGTGTCCTCGGCGGTCGATACGAGCTGACCTCGGTCCTTGGTCACGGCGGGATGGCGAGGGTCTACCTCGGCAGCGACCAGCTGCTGGGCCGGCAGATCGCGGTCAAGGTGCTGGGTTCGCAGTTCGCCCACGACAGCACGTTCGTCACCCGGTTTCGTCGCGAGGCCCAGGCGGCGGCCGCCCTGAACCACCCCAACGTGGTCAGCGTGTTCGACACTGGATCCGACGACGGCACGCACTTCATCGTCATGGAGTACGTCCACGGCAAGACGCTCTCGGACGTCATCCGGGAGGACGCCCCTCTCTATCCGCAGCGAGCCGCCGAGATCGCCGAAGCGGTGGCGGAGGCCCTGTCATTCGCCCACCGCGCGGGGATCATCCATCGGGACGTGAAGCCGGGGAACATCATGCTCACGCCCTCGGGCGACGTGAAGGTGATGGACTTCGGCATCGCGCGGGCCACCACGTCGGAGAGCCTGACCCAGACGGCCACCGTGTTGGGCACGGCCACGTACTTCGCCCCCGAGCAGGCCCAGGGCCAGCCGGTGGACGCGCGCTCCGACATCTACTCGCTGGGCTGCGTGCTCTACGAGATGCTGCGGGGCGAACCCCCCTTCGCCGGCGAGACCCCGATCGCGGTCGCCTACAAGCACGTCCGGGAACGGCCGGAGCCACCCGGCGAGCACAACCCGGACGTGCCCCCCGCGCTGGACGCCATCGTGATGAAGTGCCTGGCCAAGAACCCCGCCAACCGGTATCAGACGGGCGAGGAGCTGGCGGAGGACCTGCGCCGGTTCCGGGCCGGTCAGCCGGTGATGGCCACCCCGGTGCTGCCGCTGGAGCGCACCGAGGTCATCGCCTCCGCCCGCCCGACCAGCGTGCTCCCCGCCACCACGACCACCGCCACCCGCAAGCGTCGCTGGTGGGTGGCCGCGCTGATCCTGGCGGGGGTCCTGGCCATCCTGGGAGTCGGGCTGTTCTTCCTGGCCAAGAGTCTCCTGGGGACCCCGACGAATGTGAAGACGGTGCCGAACGTCATCGGCCTGAAGCTGGGCGCGGCCCGGGACCAGCTCATCACGGCGGGGTTCAAGGTGGACAACGCCCCGATCAAGCAGACCAGCACCGAGCCGGTGAACACCGTGCTGGATTACTCGCCGAAGGGCGATCAGAAGGCGGGAACGGAGATCACCCTGACGATCTCCGGCGGCCCGGCGAAGGTCGCCGTGCCCAACGTCGTGTGTGAGAGGAAGAAGGGCGCCATCCAGCACCTGCACGACCGGGGCTTCGACTACTCCATCAACCCGTTGCCAGGCGACAACTCGGCGTGCCCCACTCCGGGATTCGTGGCGTCGCAGGACCCCCTTCCCGGAACGCGGGTCGATCCCACCACGACCGTGGTCACGCTGACCCTCATCCCCCAGCCCTCTCCGTCGCCCACGCCGACGCCGACCCCGACCCCCACGCCGTCGCCCACCCCGACGCCGACGCCCACACCTACCCCGACGCCCTCGGTGTCGATCTCACCGTCGGCCGGTGCCTCCTCCTCACCATCGCCGTAGAGGGGCCGGCGGCGCGCCTGGTCCAAGTCCTGTCAGATCCTCGCGGTAGCATCTGCCCGCGTCGACTCGGACCCCTCGCAAGGCGGTGAGGTGGAGCAGACACCAGAGGAATTCACCGAAGACGAACGGGCGCGCCTGGCGCCCTTCTTCACCGACCTGGACGGCCCGGTGTTCGCCCTGGTCAACCTCCCGGAGGTGGTCAAAGGGGCGCTGTTCGCCAGGTACTCGCGCTCGCCGAAGCCCCTTCGGCGGCTGTTCCTGGACGAGTTCTCCGAGGCGGCGGAGACCGGCGGAACCGCGGGAACCGGCGACCTCGGCGTCCAGAGGGCCGAGCAGCTCTACGAACGGGTCTTCTTCGAGTACGGAGACGACTCCGTGGCCCAGCTGGGCGGGGTGCACCTTGCCTGCGAGCACGCCTCGCAGCTCCTGGCCAAGGTGCTCGAGTGGGGCCGCCTGGCCGGGTACCTCGAGCAGTCAACGCGCTACATCCCCTACGACGATCGCCCGGGCGGGCGCTGGCGCTATCACGTCCCGGCCGAGATCGAGCCGATACCGACGCTGGCCAATCGGTTCCAGGCCACATGCGACCTGGCCTTCGAGACCTACGCGCGGTGGCTCGGGCCGCTGCAGGAACACCTGAAGCAGCAGACGCCCAAGGACCCCGCCGACTCGGACTTCGTCCACCGGATGACCATCCGGGCCAAGGCCTGCGATGCCCTCCGGGGGCTGCTGCCGGCCGCCACCCGGTCCCACGTGGGCATGTTCGCCACCGCCCAGGCCTACGAGCAGCTGCTCCTTCGGATGCGGGCCCATCCGCTGGAGGAGGTTCGGCGGTACGGCGAGCTCATCCTGACCGAGCTCCGCAAGGTCATCCCGGCCTTCCTCACCAGGGTGGACGTTCCCGATCGTGGCGTCGCCTGGAGCGACTACCTTCGCCGGACACGCGAGGCCACGAACGCTCTCGGCCGTTCGGTGGCCGCGGGGATCGAGCCCGAGCCTCGCCCGGAGGTCACCCTGACCGATTTCGACCCGGACGGCGAGGTCAAGGTCACCGCCGCCGCCCTCTACGCCGCCAGCGCGCTTCCCGATGACCAGCTGCTGGAGATCGCCCGCAAGATGACCGGCGCCGAGCGCGAGTCGGTGCTGCGAACCTACTTGGGAGAGCGGACCAACCGTCGCCACAAGCCCGGCCGAGCCTTCGAGCGAACTTCCTACCGGTTCGACGTGCTCTGCGACTACGGCGCGTTCCGGGACCTCCAGCGCCACCGCATGCTGACCATCGAGTGGCAGGGCCTCAGCCCGGACCACGGCTACGAGGTGCCCCCCGAAGTGGAAGCGGTCGGGGCGGAGGCCGAGTGGCAGCGGGTCATGGAGGCATCCGCCGACCTCTTCCAAGCGATCCGGGACGAGGAATTGGATGCGGTGGCGGAGTACGCCGTGGCCATGGCCTATCGGATCCGGTTCGTCATGGAGATGAACGCCCGCGAGGCCATGCATCTGATCGAGCTGCGCACGACACCCCAGGGGCATCCCGTCTACCGTCGGGTCGCCCAGCAGATGCACGGGCTCATCGACCAGCAGGCCGGACACCACGCCATCGCCGGAGCGATGCGCTTCGTGGACCACTCCGGAGGCGAGCACGGTCGCCTGGACGCCGAGCGCCGATCCGACGCCCGCCGACAGGCGGACAGGGCCTGAGTCCCGATCAGGTCAGAACATCGGCCCCCGGCGGAAATCGTCAGAGAGCTTGTTGGTGTCGCCGGGGACCGCCCTGCCGGCAATGGATATGAACCCGACGAACCGGCCGTCTCCAGAGAGGGTCACGTTGGCACTCCCCTTTCCGAGCTGCTGGTCCGTCGATGAGACGCTTGCACGGACCGTCACTCCGGCCGCGGTGTCGCGCCAGAACGCGTCCAACTGGTCGTTTGTATCGCCGCTCACCAGATTCGACGCGTGGGATCGGAACGCCACGTAGCGCCCATCGTCCGAGATTCCCTTGCTGCAGCAGCTGTAGTCGTTCCCCAGCTCGCCGCTGGATGATCGGCTCTCGAGGGTGGTCGTCGCCGTCGCCAAGTGCCGAACAAACAGATCGGGGACCCCATTGGTATCGTCGGGAACCAGGTTGTCCGCGAACGAGCTGAACGCAACTGCGGAGCCGTCGCCCGAGATCACCTCGTTGATGCTGGCGTCGTCGCCCTGGACTCCCGCTGAGGACACACTGACCAGCGTGGTGCTCCCGGTCGACAGATCGTGGACGAAGATGTCGGTCGCGGCATTGGTGTCGCCGGCAACGAGGTTGTCGGCATCGGAGTCGAAGACCACCAGATTGTCGTCATCCGTGATCGCTGAGAATGGCGCGGAGAAGCTCCCCGCGTCACTTTGCTGTCCTGTGGAGGAGACACTCACCCGGGTCGTGACCCCGGTGGCCATGTCGTGGACGAAGACGTCGGTCGACGCGTTGGTATCCCCCGCCACGAGGTTGTTGGCGAGCGAGGTCATGACCACGAACTGGCCATCGGCGGAGAGAGCGGCGCTCAGGGTGTCACGATTGCCCTCCGTCCCATCCGAGGCCACGCTCACCAGGGTGGTGGTCTTCGTCTCCGTGTCGTACACGAAGGCGTCGGTCCGGCCGTTCGTGTCGTCGGGAACCAGGTTGGTCGCGTTGGACGTGAAGGCCACGTATCGGCCATCCGCGGAGATGGATGAACTGTTGCTGGTGAAGTTCCCCTGGGTGCCGTCCGATGCCACGCTCACCCGAGTGGTCGTCCCCAAGTCGACGTCGCGAACGAAGACGTCCGCCACCTGATTGGTGTCATCCGCAACCAGATCGGAGGCGGAGGACGAGAACGTCACGAACCGCCCATCGGTCGACATATCGGGGCTCCCACCACTGGATCCGAAGCCTTGACCGCCGAACGAATTGACGCTGACGCGGATCGTCTCGGCAGTCGCCGCCCGCGCTGGGGCAGCCATCCACACGGACACGCTCAGTGTCACCAAAGACAAGAGGGTGGTGGATCGAGCACGAACCAAGGAGAAAGGTCGCCGGCTCACGGTGGACCTCCTTTCCGACGCTGAGGACGGGCGGGGCGCCATGTCCCGATCCTTCGCCCTCCCCTGGTCAAGGGTCAAGACGCTGAGGAGACGCTCCGTGCTGCGGGGTCAGAAGATCACCGAATTCCCCTCCGGCGTACGGACTTGACAAACCGACCGGTCGGTCTGTAGGCTGCGAGCCATGGTCCAGAAGATGCGCGAGCTGCAGCAGGCGCACGGTGATCGGACGGCGGCGCCGACCGAGCGAGGCAGCGCGACCCGCCAGACCATCCTCGACGTGGCCGCGCGCGCGTTCGCTGAAGGCGGCCTCGCCGGGACCTCCGTCAATGACATCATCCGAGAGGCGGGGGTGACCAAGGGCGGCTTCTACTTCCACTTCCCGTCCAAGGAAGCCCTGGCCCTCGCGGTCCTGCGCTACAAGCAGGAGACGTGGGCCGGCCGGGTCCTGGCGGCCACCATGCACCACACAGCCGCGGTCGACCAGATGAATGCCATGGTCGAGGCGCTGATCGACCTGCACGAGCGCGACCGGTCCAGCCGGGCCATCGCCCGCATCTGCACCGAGCTGTCAGAGGACCCCGAGATGCGGCCGCAGCTCGCCCCCCAGTTCGAGGTGTGGGTGGAGATGACCGCCGGCCTCTTCGCCAAGGCCCAGCAGGAGGGCGTGGTCCGGCCCGAGCTCGATCCCCACGCGATGGGCGAGCTGGCCGTGGCCGCGTTCGTCGGCTTGGAGATGATGTCCGAGGTCGAGGGCAAGGAGCTTCGCCCCCGCGTGCGCCGCTACGTCGACCTGCTCCAGCAGGCCTTCTCCCTCCCCACCGAGTAGCCCGGGAGGACAGACAGATCATGAGCACGCACAGGGCATCACCACAGCCCGTAAACGTACCGACCGGTCGGTTCTCCTCAGCGCGAGAACTGAGCGCGGCGCGAAGGAGGGGTCGGATGGAACGGACGCTGTTCGGAAGGATCGGTCGGTTCGCCCACCGCCGGCGCTGGTTCGTCATCGCCGCGTGGGTGATCCTGCTGGTGGCGATGGGGAGCTTCGCCCGGGGGCTCCAGGATCGCCTGACCTCGGGCGGCTTCGAGGTGCCCGGGTCGCAGTCGCTGTCGGTCCGCGACGACCTCGAGCACCGGTTCAGCAACCAGTACCCGATCACCGCCGTCGTGGTCATCACGAACGACCACGCCACCGTGGACGACCCCGCCTACCGCCGGGCGGTGGACGCGGTGGCCTCAAGGGTGGGCGCGGTGCAGGGGGTGGGGGCCGTCCAATCCTTCTACACCACGCAGAGCCCGATCTACGTCTCCTCCGACCGCCACACCACCTACCTCGTTGCCGGCCTCAGAGGGAGCCAGAACGACACGCTGCACGAGGCGGGCCGGGTGATGGACGTGGCCAGGCAGGGCGTGCCGGCCGGATACGACGCCGAAACGGGCGGATCGGCGGCGTTCTACGACCGATTCAACGAGGTCTCCCGGCAGGACCTCGAGCAGGCCGAGAAGATCAGCTTTCCCATCACCCTGGTCGTGTTGATCCTGGCCTTCGGAACGGTGGTCGCTGCCGGGCTGCCGATCGTGCTGGGCGTGGTGAGCCTGGTGGTCACCCTGGGCGCGCTGTACTTCCTGGCCGGCGCGACCGACATGAGCGTCTACGTGACCAACACCGCCTCGATCATCGGGATCGGGGTGGGGATCGACTACTCGCTGTTCGTGGTCACCAGGTTCCGTGAGGAGCTTCGCCGTGGCCGCTCGATCCCCGAGGCGGTGGAACGGGCGGTGGCCAGCTCGGGCCGGGCCGTGGCGCTGTCTGGGGCCACGGTCATCGTGGCCCTGGCCGGGATGTTCCTGGTGAACATCCAGGCCTTCCGCTCGATGGCCATCGGGTCGATGAGCGTGGTGGCGGTGGCGGTCCTGGCAGCGGTCACCCTGCTCCCAGCCGTGCTCTCGGTGACGGGGCGATGGGTCGACCGACTGCACCTCTCCTCGATCCTCTCAGTGTTCCGGCGCCGCCGTTCGCCCGCGAGGGCCGACGTCGCCGTGGACACCGGCTCGGGGTTCTGGCACGGCTGGGCCATGGCGATCATGCGCCGGCCGTGGGCGTTCCTGGCCGCGGCCCTGGCCGTCATGCTCGTGCTGGCCATCCCGTTCGCCTCCATCCAGCTCGGCCAGCCGGGACCGAGCGTCCTGCCCAGCACCGAGCAGCCCCGCATCGCCACCGAACAGCTCGGGGCGAAGTTCGGGGCGGGGGTGACCGGCCCGGTGGAGATCCTGATCGACACGCCGGGCGGGGCGAACACGCCGGCCAACCTGGCCAGGATCGACGGCCTGACCCGGCAGCTCCAGGCGGACCCCGCCGTGGCCCAGGTCCAGAGCCTGACCTCCTTCCTGGCCGGACACGGTGGCCTGGGCGCGGCTGAGATCGCGTACGCCCACGGCCTGTCCGCCGCGCCGGCCGAGCTGCGGCCCTTCGCGGCGTCGCTGGCGAACTGGGACCGGGGGGCGGACCTGGCCCGCGTGGTGGCCATCACGAAGGTCGCCCCCGAGTCCACGCAGGCCGAGGCCCTGGTCGAGCGGATCCGTGACCGCTACCTCGACTTCGGGCTCCGGGGCCAGGCCCGGGTGGGCGGCTCGACGGCGTTCAACCTGGACATCGAGCACGAGGTCTCGGGCCGGCTTCCGGTGGTGGTCGGCGCCGTGCTGGCCCTGTCGTTCCTGCTGCTGATGATGGCCTTCCGCTCGCTGGTCCTGCCGCTCAAGGCGATCCTGATGAACCTGCTGTCCGTGGGTGCGGCCTACGGGGTGATCGTGGCGCTGTTCCAGTGGGGCTGGGGCCAGCGGCTCCTGGGGTTCACCTCGGAGGGGCACATCGAGGTGTTCGTCCCGATGTTCCTGTTCTCGATCCTGTTCGGCCTGTCGATGGACTACGAGGTTTTCCTGATGAGCCGGATGCGCGAGGAGTACCAGCGCACCGGATCGAACGAGCTCGCGGTCGCTCACGGGTTGGAGGGGACGGCCCGAACCATCACCAGCGCCGCGCTGATCATGGTCACCGTCTTCGTCGCCTTCGCCACCAGCCGGGTGGTGCCGTTCAAGGAGATGGGCGTGGGCCTGGCGGTGGCGGTGTTCGTCGACGCCGCGGTGATCCGAACCGTGCTGGTGCCCGCCGCGATGAAGCTGATGGGCGACTGGAACTGGTGGATCCCGTCGTGGCTCGACCGGCTGCTTCCCCGGATCGCCCTGGAGACGAACGAACCCGAGGCTCTGCCCGAAGGAGAGCCCCTCCCCACGCCCGTCGAGGTGGGGGCTTGAATGCCCATGCAACGAGGAAGGAGGATGAGATGACGCCGATCCCATTGCCGGTCTTGGACATCCCCACGCTATGGTGGTGGCTGGTCACGCCCGGGGTCGTATTGGCCGCGGCCGCCGGGGTCGTCGTGAGCCGGATCGAGGTACGCCTGTCCGCGTCGCGGTCACCCGGGTCGAGCGCCGAACGCTCACCGGCACCGCCCACGCGTGTCCTTGAGCCGACGCCGGCTGCCGCCGCCGCGTGAGACGGGCCCGCTAGCTCACGGTCACCGTCAGGGCGAACAGCCTGAGCGGGACGATGGGAGCCCCAATGGCTCCCACCACTGGACACGGCGGGCCGCCCACCTGGTCGGGTAGCGGAGGCCCGCACGCTCGGGCCATTGCCCGGAGATCGCCCGTTCCAGCGGCGATGGCCACCAGGTCGAAGCTGCCAAGCACCGCGTCGCTCGAGACCAGCCTGAAGACATCGCGTGGATAGGCGGTCAGGGACCAGCGGGGAGTCATGGGGCTGGGCGACCCGCCGCCGCCCGAGGGCCCCAGCGACAGGATCACGTGGTCGCCGACGTGGAGCGAGATGTGGCCCCCGTTGTCCCGGACGGTCACGCGAACGGCCGCAGCTGGCGTGGATCCGGTCGGCGTCCCCGAGCGACCCGCACAGGCCCCGGCCACGAGCGCGATCGAGATCGACGCGACGATCGTCCTGACCAGCCGGCGCGGCGGTCGGTACCGGCGATCCATTGGCGTCGTCATCCTAGGCTTCGACCCAGCCGTCGGCGCTTGGGTTCCCGAACTTCGAACCTCCATCGCTTCTCGCGGCCACGTAGGTCAAGACATAGGTATGTCGCGACATCTCTCTCTGAATGGCGATGGAATCAGCAAGCACGGCGGCGGGCGCAAGGGCCCGGGACTGGCACAATCGGGGGCATGCACCCGACGGCGCCGATCCTCGCGTTCGATCGCGAGACCCTGACGATCGCCGCGCTGTGGTCGATGATCGTGGCCAGCGCGTTCTTCCTGGTCGGTGTATTCGTGATCTACCGACGCGAACGACGAGGCAACGGAGCCCGGGCTGAGGCGGAACTGGACCCGGTCGTGCGCGGCGACAGCGGCGAGGGGCGTTCCGCCGACGCGACGGCTCCGTTCGCCGTAGAGGAGCGAACTGGATGCTCGATCGAGGCTCCCGCCGGCTCGGAGCCCATTCCGCCCGAGCCGTAGTGACCGAGGTCTATGGCGTCGCGTTGACGTACAGGGCGAACGCCGGCCCCGGGAAGACGAGGCCCGTGCCCGCAACGATGTCGGTCTTGCCATCGCCGGTGACGTCCGCCGCCGCCCCCACGTCCCCGGAGGCGATCGGCTGGACGAATTCGGCGAACGTGCCCGTGCCCGAGTTCAGGTTCACAAACATGAGGTCCGTGGCGATGTCGATCGCGCCGTCCAGATTGAAGTCGCCAACGGCGATCCCGCTCTGTCCTCGCGCGTAGTAGGTCGGGGTACCGAGGACCGCGCCCACATCGAGCAGGACGTGGAGGCCGGCCCGGCCGCCGTTCGATCCACCCGAGCCCAGCACGGCGGCATCGGGCCGACCGTCGCCGTTGAAGTCCGCAGTTTCCCCTCCACTCACGTTGCTGTCCACGGACTGAGTCTGGATCAGGGTGAAGGTGCCGTCGCCGGCTCCCTGTTCGAGCTTGATGTCGGAGGACGAGACGTCCGGGCCACCGGTGACGATGGCGGCGGCCACGTCCGCGACCGCGTCGCCGGTGAAGTCGCCCACCAGCGTCGCCGTCTGGGACGGGCCGCTGCTCCCAGACAGGATCGCGCCGCCGAAGGTCCCGTCGCCGTTCCCGGGCTTGACCGAAAGCTTCGACAGCGTGTTCGAGACGATGTCGAGGTGCCCGTCGCCTGTCACGTCCGCCACCGCGAGCGACAGCACGTCGGCATTGGTGTCCCCGTTATTGAACAGGGTGGCGGGGCCAAACGTCCCATCCCCGTTGCCGAGCATGACGAACAGGTTCGACGAGGACGCGAAGAGGTTGCCGAAGCCCCCAACCGCATCCAGGATCCCGTCCTGGTCGACGTCCGCCAGTCGCAGGTCCGCCACGCCGGCGCTCGCCGACTCGTTCCGGATGACGGAGACGAGGGGCGGGCCGAACTGCCCGCCTCCCCTGCTCAGATGGACCACCACGACGCTCTTCAGCCCGCCGCGGATGATCACGCTGCCCATCGCCAGATCCGGACGACTATCCCCGTTCAGGTCACCGGCCCGAGCCGTTCCGAGACCGGCGGTGAGCGTGAGCTTCGGGGCCCGGAATCCGGTACGAGTGGCCACCGTCGAGTGCACGATGCCGGGATCGGAGCTGAGGCTCACGACATCCGGAAGCGCATCGGCCGAGAGGCGGACGGCCTCCAACCGCTCGGAGCCGGTGACCCACCGGGTGGCCTTGGCGAACGAACCGTCCCCTCTGCCGAGGAGCAGCACCGAGACCGCGTTCTCGGCGTCGGCGACGATGTCCTGCCGGCCGTCGCCGTTGAAGTCCCCGGCGGTGACCCAGCTCACCTGCAGGGCGAACGGGCCGAGCT
>JBKPBM010000041.1:0-2855 GCA_046744325.1 Actinomycetota bacterium
GGTGGCGACCGGCCGCCTGGTACGTGGGCGCCGCAGGCGTGGTGGTCACGGTGACCATCCTGATCCTGTCGGCGTTGATCTGGCACGATCCGTACGCGCCCCGGAGCGATTCCGGCGGCGGTCCACCCGCGGCCTTCCTCTTCCTCATCGTGCTGCTGGTCGGTGCGTTCGCTGTGTCGTTCGCCGCCGTGATCACCCGATTCGTCGGCTCGGCGGGGGATGAGCGCCAGCAGCTCAAGTGGTTCGTGACCGGTGCTTCGCTCGTGTTCGTGACGCTCCTCGCGTCCTTCTTCTCAGGCGCGCCAGTCCTCTCGATCCTGGAGAGCCTGGCGTTCATCTTCTTGTGGACTGCGATCGCCGTGGCCGTCCTGAAGTTCCGGCTCTACGAGATCGACGTGGTCGTCAGCAAGGCCGCGCTCTACGGAACCCTCGCCGCGTTCATCACCGTCGTCTACGTCGGGCTCGTAGTGGGCGTGGGGGCACTGGTGGGGAGCAAGCGGAGTGCGCTGCTGTCCGCGATCGCCGCGGCGGTGATCGCCGTGGCGTTCCAGCCGATGCGACAACGGGCCGGTCGGTTCGCCAATCGGCTGGTCTACGGCAAGCGCGCGACCCCGTACGAGGTCTTGGCCGACTTCGCCGACCGCATGGCTGGCGCCTATTCGATCGAGGACGTCCTGCCTCGAACGGCCCGGATGATCGCCGAGGGCACGGGGGCGCTCAGGGCCGACGTGTGGCTGCGGGTGGGGGACGAACTTCGGTCCGAGGGGTCGTGGCCGTCGGATCCTTCGGCTGCGCGTCTTCCCCTGGCCGACGGCTCCCCCGAGATCCCGGGAGCGACCAGGGTGGTCGCCGTGCGCCATCAGGGCGAGCTGCTCGGAGCGCTCTCGCTGCAGTCGGCGCCCGGCGATCCGATCACGCCCACGGAGGACAAGCTGCTCTCCGACGTGGCCTCCCAGGCCGGCTTGGTTCTCCGAAACGTCCGACTCGTCGAGGAGCTTCGGGCGTCGCGGCATCGACTGGTCACGGCCCAGGACGAGCAGCGTCGAAAGCTCGAGCGAAACATCCACGACGGGGCCCAACAGCAGCTGGTCGCGCTTGCAGTGAAGCTGAACATCGCGCAGACGGTCGCCTCTCGCGACCCGGACAAGATCCAATCGATGTTGGATCAAGTCAAGGCCGACGCCGAGGACGCGCTGGAGAACCTCCGGGACCTGGCCCGAGGGATCTATCCGCCGCTGCTGGCC
Organism: Actinomycetota bacterium; assembly: GCA_046744325.1. GTDB lineage: Bacteria > Actinomycetota > UBA4738 > UBA4738 > UBA4738 > JBKPBM01. The sequence continues at coordinate 1,245 of JBKPBM010000041.1, forward strand.
GATCAGGGACTGGTGGCGGCGCTCGCTGCCCAGGCGCGGAAGTCGATGGCGCCGGTGAGCCTCGACGCAGGCGGCCTGGGGCGGTTCTCCCGGGACGCCGAGGCGGCGGTGTACTTCTGCACGCTCGAGGCGATGCAGAACGCGGCCAAGTACGCCAGCGCATCGGAGGTGAGGGTTCGCCTCCACACCCAAGATGGCGACCTGAAATTCGAAGTCGTCGATGACGGGGTGGGGTTCGACCCTGGTTCGCGCGCCCCAGGCACTGGGATCCAGGGGATGGCCGACCGGCTGGCCGCGCTCGGCGGAGGGCTGGAGGTCAGGTCGGCCCCCGGCTCGGGGACTCGAGTCGAAGGCTGGGTGCCGGCCGACCGGCTCGAAGCTCCCGACGCTCCCGATGTGGGGCCGGTCGATCAGCGGGAGGGCGCGCACAGCAGCCCCGCATGATCAGAGAATCGAGCCAGATCGACCCGACCGGCCAGATCGTGTGCGGCGACAGGGCCGCGATGCTCCAGAGCCTGAAGGGTGCCAATACTCGGGATTCCATCACGCTGCGACCTCGTACTCGTGGATCAATCCGCCGAGCAGATCGCGACGGACAAGCCGGGTGCCACGGATCAACGGAGGTGGCGGCGACTCCCGGTCACCCGGTGCAGCCAGATCGAGCCCGCGATGCGGCCTCCGCCCGTTGTAGTGGCTGGCGTAGGCGCGCAGGACCCGTTCGAGATGTCGAATTCCGCGTACCAGGATCCAGTCCAGGCATTCGTTCCGTACCGTTCTTACCCACCGCTCGGCGAAGGCGTTGGCCCGAGGCGCTCGGATCGGCGTGCGGATCACCCTGACGCCCTCGGTCCGAAAGACCTCGTCGAAGGCTCAGGAGTACTTGGCATCCCGGTCGCGGAGGAGGAACCGGACGGGCGTCGATCGGTCCAACAGCTCGTAGGCGAGGTTCCGGGCCTGCTGGGTGACCCAGGCCGAGTCCGGGTGCGCCGTGACGCCCGCGATGTGCACCCGCCTGGAGCGCAGCTCGATGAAGAACAGGACGTAGATCGTCTTCAGCCGAAGCGTCTCCACGGTGAGGAAGTCACACGCCAGGATCCCCTTGGCCTGAGCGCGCAGGAACTCCGACCAGGTGGGACCGCTCCGCCTGGGAGCGGGGCCGAGGCCGTAAGCCCCAAAGATCCGCCGGATGGTCGTGGCGCCAAGCTGCCATGCCGAGCCTGCGGAGCTCACCCTGGATCCGGAGGTAGCCCCACCGCGGATTCTCCCTGGCGAGGAGGAGGACCGCGTCTCGAAGCACCGGATCGATGGGCGGCCGGCCTGGGCTGCGGCTCCGAGCGAACGTCCACTTCCTGCGCACCAGTTCCCGGTGCCACCGCAGGAGCGTCTGAGGCCTCACCAGGAAGGCCGACCAGCGCTCGCGGGGCAGGACCCGACTCGCCGCCGTCAGGAACAGCCGGTCACGCCGACGGTACATCGGCCGAGCGACCTGGCGGCGCAGGACGGCGAGTTGGTGACGAAGCACGGCGTTCTCGATAGCCACCGCCTGGGGGTCCCGACACGACCCCAGCCGAAGGAACCGGCGAAGGATTAGGAAGACCATGGACGCGAGCA
>JBKPBM010000365.1:0-1206 GCA_046744325.1 Actinomycetota bacterium
GCCCCAAGCACTTTGCGCTCGTCGATGGCAGGGGCGACCGGATCGGCTCGATCGATGGCGAGAACTGGATGTCGTGGGACTTCGCCATCCACGACAGCACCGGCGCGGAGGTCGGGCGGATCACGAAGGAGTGGGCGGGGATCCTGAAGGAGGCGTACACGACCGCGGACGACTACATCCTTCAGATCGAGGCGGAGGTGTCGTCCGATCTCCGGCTGCTGATGTTCGCGTCGGCGCCAGGCGTGGACCTGGCGCTGAAGCAGGACGACACCGGGGGCTGGGGGTTCGGGGGTGTCGGCTAAGACGCGGTTCGCCTCGACCAGGTGAGGGTGAGCCGGGCGCGGGGAGCTCGGTAGGCTTGTCGCGTGGACGAGAGCGACCTGACCGAAATGCTTCGTGAGCACGCTTCGAAGCATTCGGTTCCGGGGGCGGCCATTGGGATCGTTCGCGATGAGGCGACCGCGATCGCGCAGTACGGAATCGCGGACGTAAGGACCGGCGAGCCCGTCACCGCAGAGACCCGCTTCAGCGCCGGCTCTCTGACCAAGTCGATGGTCGCGACGGTGATCGCTCGCCTCGCCGACGCGGGCCGGTTGTCGCTGGATGATCCAGTGACCGCGCACGTGCCGGAGCTGCGCGGATGCGGCTGGGCCGAACGGGCGACCCTGCGAGACCTTCTGGCGAATCGCTCCGGGCTCCCGCTGCGCGCGGAGCTTGAGTTCGGCTTCGGCGACCGAACGGCGGGGGACGACGGCGCGCTCTCGCGGCTCGCGGCGGATGTCGCCGCGGGCGTGCCCGCTGGGAGCTTCTGGTCGTACTCGAACGTGGGCTGGTGCCTGCTCGGGCGGGTGATCGAAACGGCGGCGGATGCTCCGTGGGAGGACGCCATGCGGCGCCACCTTCTCGACAGGGCGGGTATGAGTGGGACGACCTTCGCGACCGACGCCTCTTCGACGCGGCGCGCATCGGGGCACGAGGTCACGGCCAGCGGCCCGGCGCCGGTCGAGCCGCTGGTCGCACGCGCATATGGACCGGCCGGCGCGAATGCCGTCTCGACGGCCACCGATCTCCCTCGGTTCGCCGGTATGCACCTCGAAGACCCGACGCTGGCAGCGTTGCGCGCCGTACACGCGGAGGTCTCGATCTACGGCTGGCTCGATTCATGGTGTCTCGGCTGGGCCCGGTTCGACTGGGACGGGGCTCAGG
>JBKPBM010000362.1:0-8189 GCA_046744325.1 Actinomycetota bacterium
TCGCTCAAGGACGAGGCCGAGCGAACGCGGATGACCGCCGAGGCCGAGTACCTGGGGGGCCGATCGGCGCAGCTCACCGAGGACGCCGCCCGGGCGTTCAGGGACCGGATGTCCTGATCGGCTCGCTGCCCCCTTGCCTGAGGGGGTCAGTCCTGGGCCGAACCATCCGGTCCGGCCGGACGGCCTCGTCGAACTCGGCCTCGGTGACGTAGCCGAGGTCCAGGGCCGCCTCCTTCAGCGTGGTCCCCTCGTGGTGGGCCTTCTTGGCGATCTCGGCGGCCTTGTCGTAGCCGATCGTGGGCGTGAGGGCGGTGACCAGCATGAGCGACCGGTGGACGAGGTCGGCGATCCGCTCACGGTTGGGCCGCAGGCCCTCGACGCAGAATTGGCGGAAGGTCCCGCACGCATCGGTCAGCAGCCGGACCGACCGAAGGAAGTTGGCGGCGATCACCGGCTTGAACACGTTGAGCTCGAAGTTGCCCTGCGAGCCGGCCATGGCGATGGCCGTGTCGTTGCCGATGACCTGGGTGCACACCATGGTCATCGCCTCGGACTGGGTGGGATTGACCTTGCCGGGCATGATCGAGGAGCCCGGCTCGTTCTCGGGCAGGTCCAGCTCGCCCAGGCCGGAGCGCGGCCCGCTGCCCAGCCACCGGATGTCGTTGGCGATCTTCATCAGGGACACGGCCAGGGTGCGGATGGCGCCGTGGGCGAAGACCATGTCGTCGTGGGCGGCGAGGGCTGCGAACTTGTTGGGCGCCGACCGGAATAGAAGGCCGGTGAGCTCGGCGACCTTCGCCGCCACGAGCTCTCCGAACCCGGGCGGCGCGTTCAGCCCGGTGCCCACCGCGGTGCCCCCGATGGCCAGCCCCCACAGCCCGACCATCGCTGAGGAGATCCGCGCCGAGCCGTCCTCGAGCTGGCTGACGTACCCGGAGAACTCCTGGCCGAGGGTCAGCGGCACGGCGTCCTGGAGGTGGGTCCGGCCGATCTTGACGATGTCGTCGAATTCGCGAGCCCGATCGTCGAGGGCATCCCGAAGGGCTTTGACGCTCGGCAGGAGGCGCTCGGTGACGGCGGTGGCCGCGGCGATGTGCATGGCGGTGGGGAACGTGTCGTTGGAGCTCTGGGACATGTTCACGTCGTCGTTGGGATGGATGGGCCGCTTGGAGCCCATTTCTCCGCCGGCCAGCTCGATGGCCCGGTTCGAGATGACCTCGTTGGCGTTCATGTTCGACTGGGTGCCGCTGCCGGTCTGCCAGACGAACAGGGGGAAGTGATCGTCCAGCGTTCCCTCGATCACCTCGTCGGCCGCCTGGACGATCAGTCCCGCCTTCTCGGCCGAAAGCAGGCCGAGGTCCCGGTTCACCAGCGCGCATGCCTTCTTCAGGATCCCGAAGGCCCGGACGATCTCGACGGGCATGCGCTCGGCCGGCCCACCGATCGAGAAGTGGTGCAGCGAGCGCTGCGTCTGGGCGCCCCAGTATCGGTCGGCGGGCACGTCGATGGTTCCCATGCTGTCCGATTCCATCCGCGTCTCGGCCATCGGTGGCCTCCTCCCGGAAAGCTTACGAGTCGGTGACGGGGTCGCGCCCGGGACCAAACAGGCCGGCTCGACTGTTGACTACCATGAACGGACGAAAGGAGTCCCATGGACGAGAAGGTCGTCAAGAGCGAGCAAGAGTGGCAGCGAGAGCTCGATCCGATGCAGTACCACGTGCTCCGGGAGAAGGGGACGGAGCGCGCCTGGACGGGCAAATACGTCGACACCAAGGCCAAGGGCGTCTACCGATGCGCGGGGTGCGGGGCCGAGCTGTTCAGCTCGGACACCAAGTTCGAATCGGGCACCGGGTGGCCGAGCTTCTACGAGCCTTCCCTGAACGCCCCGATCGAGACCCACGTGGACCGGAGCTTCCTGATGGTCCGGACCGAGGTCACCTGCGGACGCTGCGGCGGGCACCTGGGGCATGTCTTCGACGACGGGCCGAGGCCCACGGGGCTGCGCTACTGCATGAACTCGTGCGCGCTGGACCTGGATACGAACGCGTCGGCTCCCGACGGGAAGAGCTGACGCGGTCTCCCCTCAGGGCGAGGGGGCCACGCCACGGTAGTTCGAGTGGCTCAGCGCATGCCCGCGAGGGGGAGGGCGGCGGGTTTCTCCTCGTCTCCACGAGGGCGGCCCCCGGACCGCCGCGACGATGAGTCCAGGGACGATCGCCCACGACCCGAGGACCATCAAGGCCACCGCCCCCGCGACGAGAAGCAGCTTGAGCACCACACCTGCGAGGATCAAGCCGGCCTTCCGCCACCCGGTGATGGGGGTCCGCGCCATGGCGGGGAGCACGCTGACGACGCCGCTTCGGCCGCCGCCGCCCTGGTAGATGCGAATGACCCCGCGGAGTCGTTGCCACTGCTTGGGCGGCAGACGTGGAACCATGCCCGAGGTGACCGCGGCCCCGTAGGCGCGTCCGATCCGTTCGGCGGTCGGCTCCTGGCCCGGAAATGGAAGGAGTTCCACGACGCGCGCGTACTGTGCCCGATACCCCCGGTCGTGCTCGATCACCTTGCCGGCGAGATGAACCCGGCCCACCAGGGAGGTCTTCATGACCAGCGATTCAGACCACGTTTCGACGTCCTCGCCGGCAGGGACGCGGATGGGCAACGAAGTGGCCCAGGCCATCTCCACGGCCTTGTCGAGCGTCTTCGATGCGTAGAGGCCGCACGTACAGGTCTCCTCCGGGCTCGTGGCGTGAGGGAGAGGGTCGGGGTCGAGCTCGGGTACGGAGCCGAACCGCGTCTTGAACCGGAGGGCGTGGCACCGCGCGACGGTCCAGCGGCGCCTCGCCCATGGGAGTTCCTCATTCAGGGCAACGAGGGTCAGGGACCCAGGAGTGATGCGCCAGCACCGGTACGCCTCGATCGGTGTGATGAGGTCCGGGACCGGCGGGTCGTCTGATGCGATCACGGGACGGCGACCGGATCGGGTTCAGGCGAGGAGGGAAGCAGTGGTTGGGCCTCGGGGAGACGCTCCGGGTCGTGCGGCTCTGGGAGGGGAGGGGCGTCCGGATCAGCGATGGGTTCGACGTGGATCGTTCGCCGCTGCTCGCCGATGTCCACGAAACGTCTCCTTTCCGAGCTGGGTCTTGCATCGTATTGGCCGGGGGTCTTACATCCGATGACGTAGGATCTATTCCCCACAACTCAGTCGGAGTTTCCCACGCGCCCGTCGCGCACGCAAGCTGTGCGGTGCGGGCTACTGGACCCCGACGAGATCGACCACGAAGACCAGGGTGTCGTTCGGGGCGATCGCGGGCGGCTGCCCCGAGGGCCCGTATCCGAGATCGGGAGGGATGATCAGCAGGCGCCTTCCCCCCACCTTCATCCCGGCCACGCCCTGGTCCCACCCCGCGATCACCTGGCCAACGCCAAGGGCGAACGGGAGCGGCTGGCCGCGATCCCACGACGCGTCGAACTGGCGCTTGGTCGTCCAGGAGATGCCGACGTACTGGACTACCGCGCCCTTGTTCGCCACCGCCTCGGCCCCGGACCCTACCGCGATATCCCTGATCACCAGGCTCGTGGGCGGGGATTCGTTGGCCAGGCTGATGGTGGGCTTGACGCCGGAGGGGCCGGATACCGTGACCCCGTCGATGGTCACGGGCTGGTTCTCGGACGTGGACGCGGCACCGGCTCCGGCGGTTCCCCCCGAGGAACCGCACGCCGTCGTGACGGCGGCGAACGCAAAGGCGAAGGCGAGCAGGCGAGGCCGCACGGGCCGGGATGGTAGCAGTCGGGTCCTCGCAATCGTGACCGGTCGGCTACCCTCGATCGCGGCATGACGGGAATGGGTTCCCAGTTCACTCCGAAGAGGATCGGGCGGCATCTGTTCGTCCTCGTGATCGTGGCCGGCTGCGTGGTGGCGGGATTCTGGCAGCGGGATCGTCTCCATCAAGTCCGGGTCCGCAATGCGCGGGTCGAGCATCAGCTGGCCCGGCCCGTGACATCGCTCGGGTCGCTGGTCGGATCCGGGACGATTCCGCACGCCGACGCGTTGACCTACCGGCGAGTGGACGTGGCCGGCCTCTTCGACGACCGCCGGGAGGTGGTGCTGGTGGGGCGGGAGTCGGATCTCGGGCCCGGGAACCACCTGTTGACCCCGCTGCTCACCGCCGACGGATGGGCCGTGCTGGTGGATCGAGGTTGGGTCCCCTACCAACTGGACACACCCCCCGTGTCCGAGGCGGTCCCGCCCGGGTCGACGGTCGATGTGACCGGCGTGCTGTTGCCCTCCGAGGTCCGGCCATCGTCCGCCTCGAGGTCGGAGCCACGGGTCGCCGACCTGACCAGGGTCGACATCCCGCGGATCGCCGGGCAGCTGCCGTACCCGCTGCTGCCTGTGTACCTGCTCCTACAGCGACAAAACCCGGGCCAGGCCGGCCAGCTGCCCCAGCCGGCACCCCTGGCGCCGCTCTCCGAGGGGCCGCACTTCAGCTACATGATCCAGTGGTTCCTGTTCGCCTCGATCGGGATCGTCGGCTACCCGATCGTGCTTCGTCGCGAGCTCCGTCGGTCCCCTCCCTAGGGCTGGGCCTCCCAGTTCCACGTACGGTCGCCGGCCTGGAAGAAGCTTCCGCCGGCCGTCCACTGGTTGGACAGCCACACCTCCCCCTGCGCGGCTGCGAGGCTCGCCCCCGGGTCGGGGGTGGCCCCGCCGTAGTCGCCCCACCGGCAGGGGCTGCACGTGAACCCCTTGTCGGACTTGGTCGACTGCTTGACCAGCACGAAGCCAGACTGCGCGGCCAGCCCGATCTTGGAAACCATCTGGATCGCCGGATGGGTCGTGGACGAGGTCGTGGTGAACCCGAGCACCATGGCATCCCCGTGGGCGCACGTTGTGGCGTCGCAAGTGCGGTCGTTGGAGATGCCCGCGTTCAGCACGTACAGCGTGGCGCTGGAGGCCGAGCCGGTCTGCACGACCGTTCCAGCTGTTGGGTCGACCTCGTACCAGTTGATCATGCTCCCGGCCCCGCCCAGCACCGTGTGGGAGACCCAGACGGTGGTGGTCCCGAACGTCGGGTCCACGCCCGAGACCGCGTGGGTGATCCGGCCGTCCAGCGTGTCCAGCAGGTTCGCCGTGCCAAGCTGCGGCGCGGACGGGGGGCTCATGTAGGACCCGACGGTGATCGAGTCCGGGGCCGAGACCGACGGCACGCCGCCGCCGTTCGTCACCGTGAACACGGTGAGCACGGTCCCGGTGCCGCACGTCGGCGGGCACTCGATGTCCGACATCCCCAGCACGTAGCCGGTGCTGGAGGGGTCGGTCTGGATGGCCGGCGTCGGCGTGAAGGCCTGGGAGCCGTCGCTGTTGAGCAGGCCCACGAACTTGCCGCTGGCGAAGGTGCCGGCGGCGGGGCAGGTGGTGATGACGCCCTGGCCCTGAGGCTTGCCGATCCAGAGCAGGTCGGACGAGGTGGACTGCTGGCTGGACAGCGACTGGTAGAAGTTCACCCCGATCATGAGGAAGTCCTTGGTCTGCCCGAGCTTCGGGTAGTCGGGGATGTTGGTCGAAGCGTACCCGAAGCTGGTGGTGTAGCGGCAGAAGCTGCCCGGGATGGTGGTGGGGTTGTTGTCCTTGCTGAAACCCCAGTCCATGGTGGCGTTGTTCACGTTCAGGACGTTGTAGTAGAAGCGCTGCGTGTCGGGGTCCCAGATGACCATGGGGTCGCTGTCCCCGCTGTGGCCAGTCAGTGCGCTCATGTTGGCCTGGGTGATCCTGACGCCGGTCCGGGAGTAGATCCCCACCTTCTGGTTCACGGTCTCCACGTAGCCGTTCGGTCCGATCGCCCCATTCGCATCGGGCGGCGACACCGAGCTGGTGTTGACCCCACCCCAGCTGGCGCCGATGGTCGGCGTGCGGCCGGTCGCCGCGGGCGCGGATCCGGCCAGGGGATGCTGGGCCGCCACGATCGCCGCCGCGTGCGCCTTCGCCGCCTCCAGGGTGGCCACCCCCCGAAGGGGCAGGTACCCATGGGTCCGCTTGTAGGCCTTCGCGTTGAACGAACCGGCGCCGTTCCCGGCCCGCCCGGCAGCGCCCGCTGGGGCGATCCCTGATGCCAGCGCAGCCACGATGGCGGCCGCGAAGAACACCCCGAAACGTCTTCTCACGCCAGTCCCTCCTTCGGGAACGAGCTCACGGAATCGACGGGCACTGCTGCCCGAGACGCGAGCATGGTGGCAGGTGCCCGGTTCTCCGGCAATCGGTCGAACGGAGGTGTTTGTGCGGACCGCAGGGGAGCCGCAGTCCGTTGCGCCGATAGCATAAATGCTATCATTCGAGGCGAGATGGATGTGGCTCGAACCCTCGTGCTTGCGCGCAAGCGGGCGGGTCTCTCGCAACGTCAGCTGGCTGGCGCGATCGGTATTCCACAGTCGGCGATCGCTCGGATCGAGCGAGGAATCGTCGTCCCACGGGTCGACACCCTGGACCGGCTGCTCAGGGGATGCGGCGAGGCCCTGGAGAGCCGTCCTCGGCTGGGGGCGGGCGTCGATCGGACCGTCATCCGGCAGCTTCTGGCGCTCGCGCCCGCGCAACGCGCGAGGCTGGCGGCGGAGGAGGCGCGGAATCTCGAGGCGGTGACGAGGCGCCCGGTCACGATGCAGCGGTCGGAGAGCGTCCCGTGACCCCACCCGGATCGGGTCGGGTGGGGCCCGCGCCCTTCGACCCGCTGAGGGCGATACGGACGCTGCGTGCGAACGGTGTGCGGTTCGTCCTGATCGGTGGCTTCGCGGGCCGGCTCCTGGGTTCGCCGACGGTGACGAACGATCTGGACATCTGTTACGCGAGGGATCAAGAGAATCTCGAGCGGCTCGCATCGGCCCTGAAGGAGCTCCACGCGACGCTCCGAGGAGCCCCCGCCGGGCTCCCGTTCCGCTTGGATGCAAGGACCCTTGCTGCCGGTGACCACTTCACGTTCTCAACCGACGCCGGCGCCATGGACATCCTTGGCACGCCGTCGGGCAGTCACGGGTTCGATGAGCTGAGCCGGGCGTCGCTCGGTCTGGACCTGGACGGGTTGACCGTCCAGGTCGCGTCTCTGGACGACCTGATTCGGATGAAGCTGGCTGCCAGACGTCCCAAGGACCTGATCGATGTCGAGGTCCTGGGTGCCCTGAGAGAGGAGATCGAGCGTCGCCGCTATTCGGAGTGAGGCACGAGCGACGATGCGAGTCTCTATCGATCAACTGCCAAGAGCGTCCGCCTCCGCCGATCGCTGGGCCAGCCGAAGACGCTCGCCCCGGGTGATCGCCGCCAGGCCGCCGAACGCCAGAACGGCCAGCGACAGGACCACGCCCACGCCAGCCGCCAGAGCCATGGCGGGGCGCACACCGAGGCGCCGAGGGTCCCCGAGCCAGGCGAACCCGATGCTCCCGATGGCGAACAGGAGCTCCCACAGCCCGGCCTCGGCCGCTGCCGCTCGTCCCCTGAACCGGTCGGGGATCCTCTCGGCGGTGGCCGCCGAGGAGGGCACGCCGATCGCGCCGTCCTGGAGGCCGAGGAAGGCGCCCATGACCAGCAGCAAGGTGAACGACGGCCGGAGCAGCATGAACACGAACGCCCCGCCGGCCAGGGCCGCCACCCACACCCAGGGGGTTCGCGGGTGCCGGTCGTCCCTCACCGCGACGGCCACGCTTGCGGCCACCGTGGCCAGCCCCGCGACCGCCAGGACAAGCCCGAAGTCGCCCCCCGGCCGGCCGAGCTGGTCACGGACGTAGACGACCATCAGGGCCACCACGCCGGCCCCCGACAATGCCGACACCGCGTTGACCAACGAGTAGGTGCGCACGACCGGCTCTCGCGTCACCACCCTCAGGCCCTCGACGAAATCGCGCACCGGCGAGTGCCCGCTGGCCTCCGGTCGACCTCGCGCGATGATCCTGGTCAGCAGGGCGGCCGAGGCCAGGAACGTCGCGCCGTCGACGAAGAACGCGTGGCGGGCGCCCACCAGCAGGACGACCAGCCCGCCGAACGCCGGCCCCACCATGTGCATGACGTTGTGGGTGGTGTCGCGAACCGTGAGGGCCGGCACCAGCTTCGGCCCCGGGGCGATCTGCGGCAGCATCGCCTGCCGGGCGGCCCGGAACAGCGGATCGAACATCGCCGAGAGGAAGGCCAGCGCGTAGGCCTGCCA